>NZ_JAKJSY010000012.1:0-119129 GCF_050337445.1 Vibrio minamisatsumaniensis
AAAGACTACCGAGATTTAATCGCAGCTCATAATCTAAAACAAAGCATGAGTAGGAAGGGGAATTGTTGGGATAACGCCTGTGTTGAAAGCTTTTTCCACTCAATGAAAGTAGAAGCCGTCCAATACGAGCCGATAATGACCCGAGAAGAGATGCGCCAAGCGCTTTTTGAATACATTGAAGTTGATTATAATCGAACAAGAAGGCACAGTGCTCTTGGGTATCTAAGCCCAGTTAACTTTGAAAAACAATATGTAGCTTAATGCGGTGTCCAGTTTAACTGGAGCAGATCATGTTACGTTACGTTCGCAAATTGCACATCTCAACAATCCTTCTTTGAAGAATAATGAGATCATTCTTCAAACAGATAACCACCAGCCTTTATCGAGAATACCCACTTTGGTTGGAACACAACAGACAACTCCTTTGATGCGTCAATACCAATTAGGGAGTCATCAGTTAAGTTTTCCAGTGGTGTTAGATGGGGTTAAAACACCAGGAACGGCGATTCAAGCGTCAGATTTTACGATTGCGTATGGTAGCGATATAGGAATAGGAACGATTGCGCATGTTTCAGGTGGTAACGGTTCGTTTACTTACGCTTTGAAATCAGGGGGATCCCCGGTGGTTTCAATTCACTCTAACCATATCCATGCTGATAGTGTGGGTACGGAAGTTATTACTATTACTAGCCCTGCGACAGCTACGCATTCAGCTGTAACGAAAGACATAACAGTGACAATCAAACCAGGCGGTGCGAGTACACCAGGCTTTACGGCGTTGACGATTGGTCATGACGTATCGAAGCCTTATGGTTCGGCTGCATTTACACAAGCAGCGTCCGCCGGTAATGGTGGCACCGTGACTTACCAATCAGGTAATCTGAAAGTGGCGACGGTTAATTCCACAACGGGTCTCGTGACGATAGTCGGYGTMGGCACAACCGTGATTACGGCGAATGAAGCSGCCCAYGGGAACTATGCGGGGCAATCGGCTCATTACCAATTAACCGTAACAGCGGGTGGTTCGAGTTCACCAGGCTTTACGGCGTTGACGATTGGTCATGACGTATCGAAGCCTTATGGTTCGGCTGCATTTACACAAGCAGCGTCCGCCGGTAATGGTGGCACCGTGACTTACCAATCAGGTAATCTGAAAGTGGCGACGGTTAATTCCACAACGGGTCTCGTGACGATAGTCGGCGTAGGCACAACCGTGATTACGGCGAATGAAGCGGCCCAYGGGAACTATGCGGGGCAATCGGCTGATTACCAATTAACCGTGACAGCTCTCCCTACACCAGCCACGATTGGAGGTGTGCACAATGGTGTAGTCATTGAAGATCATAGTCTTACTTCAAATAATCATCTTGAAGCTTCTGGCGTGTTAACTATCGTCGATCCAAATCCAGGGGAAGCAGCATTTAAAACGTCGGTTATTTCGTCTGCTAGTAATTTAGGTACGCTAACTATTACAAGTAACGGATCTTGGTTATATAGTGTTGATAACAGTATTCCTGGGGTTCAAAATTTAGCAACAGGTGCAGCTCACAACGATACATTTACTGTTGAATCGATTGATGGAACAACACAGGTTATTGATATTGAGATTCAAGGGGATAATGATAAACCTGAGTTTTGGCGTGCATTAGGATATGGTCAATTACACGTATATAACACTGCGGTCGCAGGTACTAAAGGCCCAGAAGATAGTTTCTATCTACAACGTGATGTTCATGATAAAGATGGTGATCAACTCACTTGGAGTGTTACTAATCGACAAAATATCGCACATGGTACTCTTACTGTAACTCAAGGCAAAATCTCTTTTAAATTGGATGATCAAGACCCTGTAGTCATCGCTTTAACACAAAGTGGTGGGACTATATCTGCTGGACAATTTACTATTGAAGTTAGTGATGGTCATGGCGGAACAGCAACAAAAGTCATTCCAATTTATATTCATGGCGCTTAATCAGTAAATGTCTTAATAAAAACCGGCTAATTTAGTCGGTTTTTTGGTTCTGGAATGAATAGTTTGAAGATGGGCTCGGTTGCAAATAAGGTATGGTTGATAAATCTAATGACATTTCTATATACGGCTATCCATCAGGAACGTCTTTAAGCATCATCAGTTCAAGTGCGACATCATCATTTTTTGGGGGCGCACATATAGTGAAAGACGCGGTAGACCCCGCCATAATTATCAATGGATCAATAACCGTAGAACCATTCCCCTTTAACTTCGATGTTGGTCTCATCCACCCGCCACGAGCTTGATACTATCATCCTCTTACCTAGAAGGTTATGCTCTAAAATGGAGGAAAATTTAACAACCCAACGATTAATGGTTGCATGATCAACGTCTACTCCACACTCGTGTTGTATCGCTTCAAGCTAGCGATAACTGAGTTTGCAAACGAAATACTAACGAACGGTTTCGAGAATAACTTCAGAGAGAAAGTGGCAGCCTTTAAACATTAAAATTCATCGTTTTTAGCAGGGATTGTGTGAATCTTTACCTATGCTGTCAAACTTTGTGACAATGCCAAATTTTGGGACTTCTTTGATAGATACAATAACGCAAAGCAAGATAAATCTTAGATCAGAGATTCGAAAAATGACTTAGAGTGAAGCATCGCTTGTGAATAACGATAAGCGCGTAACGAAGTAATGTGTATAACGAGAGTGAGAATGTATCAGGAATATTCTAAAGGGAAATGAAAAATTGAAGCAAGAGATCGAGGTTAAAGTAGAAGGTGAAGCAAGAAAGTGACGCAAGTTGCTGTTGCAACTTGCGCCGACTTAAAATCTTATAGAGCTACAACATTTGCAGCTTGAAGACCTTTTTGGCCTTGCTCTACTTCGAAAGACACTTGTTGGCCTTCTTTAAGAGTCTTGAAACCTTCAGAAGCGATAGCACGGAAGTGAACGAATACGTCAGCGCCGCCGTTGTCTTGAGTTAGGAAACCGAAACCTTTCTCTTCGTTAAACCATTTTACTACGCCGTTTGTTTTGTTAGACATGATGTGTCCCTTATATAAAAATAAAAAATTAATCGCCAAAAGTGCGATGCGCTGAAAGCTTGAATTATTTAATGTATCTATGAAGCCAAGGGAAACACTGAGAATAACAATGAAGCAATACTGAGGGTTTTACTTTACAACTGGATGTTTCATTTAATAACTCTGAAAACAGAGCGAGGTCATTGTTGGTGATCTAAGTAGCATTGTAAAGCGTTATTTGAAGAATGATGAATATTTATCGTGCCAGTGGTTACGAAAGAAACCTAGCATTCAAACTAGGTTTCTTTTTATACAGGCTTGACTAATCCGCGTTACTCATCAGGCTGATTCGTCCTATTATCGACATATGGCCAATAATAGTGCCCCACTCGAATCAGCAGTGTGGCAGCCGCTAAGATGAATGCAGCCGCAGACAGCCAAACGATCAGTACCGCATCCAACTCTTTCATACCCAAGGTGATATAACGAGCAATCGCCATCATCGCGATATAAATAGGGTATCGCACTGGGATCTTGCCGTTCATCACGAACTGCTGAACCATCGCCAGCACTTCCAAGTAAATGAACATCAAAAGAATATCGGTGAGTTGGACTCGACGTTCAGAAAACACGTGCATGAACTCTTCCGTCATGGCAAACAGCGTCGCCAGTGTTATGGCCACGAGCAATACCGCTTCCATAATGTGGAATACTTTTAAAAACGGCTTACTAAAAGATTTAGGTAAGTGAGAAGGCATAGTCACTCTTCAAGAAATAATTAATCCAGTCTCTACAATAGCATGCATCGATATCAGTCGCGTACTGCCAAAACATCGACGTTAAAGTTTCGCTATCCATCGCGATGAGCGAAACCTTCGAGACATGTCCCCCAAGCAACTTACCTAAAAAGTACGTATCAACGCTCATGACTTCGGTGCCAAGAATAGCAACAAAACCATTTACTCATAAATAACGATCAAGCCAGTTGTTCTCAATCATCTAAATATGCTACTCTTCGCCTCCATTTTTCTGACCTAATTTCCACCCGTTGCCTCTTTGTTAGACGTAACCATCGGAACAAAAATTGGAGTCAGTGCTATCTTTTATAGTGTCGGTTTTATCGCCGTCACTCAATCCAACCAACAGTGGAAATATACAGATGGGCAAAGGTACTCTTTACATCGTATCTGCACCTAGTGGCGCAGGTAAGTCGAGCTTGATCTCAGCAATGCTAGAAACCAATCCAACCTACGCAATGAAGGTATCTGTTTCGCACACCACTCGCGGTATGCGCCCTGGTGAAGAAAATGGTGTTCACTACCACTTCGTAGAGAAGCATCATTTTGAAGACCTTATTAATAAAGGTGAGTTCCTAGAGTACGCTGAAGTGTTCGGCAACTACTACGGTACTTCACGCGTTTGGATTGAAGAAAACCTAAACCGCGGTATCGATGTATTCCTAGATATCGACTGGCAAGGTGCTCGTCAGATCCGTGAACAAATGCCTCAAGCGAAGAGTGTCTTCATTCTTCCACCATCAAATGGTGAACTAGAGCGCCGTTTGAATGTTCGCGGTCAAGATAGCGACGAAGTTATTGCGAAACGCATGAGCGAAGCAAAGTCAGAGATTTCTCACTATGCAGAATATGATTATGTGATCGTGAATGATGACTTTGATGCAGCCCTAATGGACTTCAGAGCTATTATTCGTGCGGAGCGCTTAAAAGAAGATAAGCAAGCAGCGAAATACAGCGGCATGCTTACGGCTTTATTAGCGGAATAATCTAGATCCCCTAGATTTTCCATTGAGATAAGTATACGGTGATCTAGAAAGTCTCTAGTTAAACTTGTATACTTTCTCGTCATCAAAAATTTATTAGTTAATTACTATTTGGAGTCCTCATGGCACGCGTAACTGTTCAAGACGCTGTTGAAAAAGTTGGCAACCGTTTCGACCTAGTTCTTATTGCGGCTCGCCGCGCACGTCAAATGCAAACTGGCGGTAAAGATTCACTAGTGCCTGAAGAAAACGATAAGCCAACGGTTATCGCTCTTCGCGAAATCGAAGACGGTCTTATCACTAAAGACGTACTAGATGCTCGTGAGCGTCAAGAGCAACAAGAGCAAGAAGCGGCTGAACTAGCAGCAGTAAGCAGCATCGCTCGCAATCGTTAGATCACAGCCGCTAATAGCGTCGTTCGAACTAATTAACCTTCCGGGCCTTTAATTTGTATCTATTCGATAGCCTCAAAGACGTTGCCCAAGAATACCTAACAGAGCCTCAAATTGAGGCTCTGCGTCAATCTTATGTGGTAGCGAGAAACGCCCATGAAGGGCAAACCCGTTCAACGGGTGAACCATACATTATCCACCCTGTTGCTGTTTCAAGAATCCTGGCAGAAATGCGCTTGGATATCGAAACCCTGCAAGCAGCTCTACTTCATGATGTCATCGAAGACTGTGATGTCACGAAAGAAGATCTAGAGGAAAAGTTTGGCATTACCGTTGCTGAATTGGTTGATGGTGTATCTAAGCTGGATAAGCTTAAATTTCGTGATCGCAAAGAAGCGCAAGCAGAGAACTTTCGTAAGATGGTTCTCGCCATGGTGCAAGACATCCGCGTTATCTTGATCAAATTAGCTGACCGTACTCACAACATGCGCACGCTTGGGGCACTTCGTCCAGACAAAAAGCGTCGTATTGCTCGTGAAACCCTCGAAATTTATTCTCCGCTCGCTCACCGTCTTGGTATTCATAACATCAAGACCGAACTCGAAGAGCTGGGGTTCGAAGCCCTTTATCCTAACCGTTATCGCGTACTGAAAAACGTAGTGAAAGCTGCACGTGGTAACCGTAAAGAGATGATCCAACGCATCCATAGCGAAATCGAAGGCCGCCTTGAAGAAGTCGGGTTACCTGCTCGCGTACTTGGCCGTGAAAAGAACCTGTTCTCCATCTACAACAAGATGAAAACCAAAGAGCAGCGCTTCCACACCATTATGGACATCTACGCTTTCCGCGTCGTAGTGGATACCCCTGATACTTGCTATCGCGTACTTGGCCAGGCTCACAGTCTGTACAAGCCTCGTCCTGGCCGCATGAAAGATTATATTGCGGTGCCAAAGGCCAATGGCTACCAATCTCTGCACACGTCTATGATCGGCCCGCACGGAGTGCCTGTTGAGGTCCAGATCCGTACCGAAGACATGGAGCAAATGGCCGATAAAGGTGTCGCGGCGCACTGGTCTTATAAAGGTAATGGCTCGCGCAGTAGTAATGGGACAACCGCACAGGTCAAAGCGCAACGTTGGATGCAAAGCTTACTTGAGCTGCAACAAAGCGCAGGTAACTCATTCGAATTCATTGAAAATGTAAAGTCTGATCTGTTCCCAGATGAGATCTTCGTGTTCACGCCGAAGGGGCGCATTGTCGAACTTCCCGCTGGCGCAACAGCGGTCGATTTTGCTTACGCGGTCCATACCGACGTCGGTAACATGTGTGTCGGCGCTCGTGTAGACATGAATCCTTACCCACTCAGCAAATCGCTGAAGAATGGCCAAACCATTGAGATCATCAGTGCGCCGGGCGCACGTCCAAATGCGGCATGGCTCAATTACGTGGTGACATCACGTGCACGTACTAAGATTCGTCAAGTTCTGAAAACGATGCGTCGTGAGGAGTCGATCACGCTCGGTCGTCGCCTACTGAACCACGCACTTGGCGAGCACTCTATTGCCGATATCGGTCAAGAGAATATCGATCACGTACTGTCTGATCTTCGCCTAGCCAACCTCGAAGACTTGCTCGCATCAATTGGGCTTGGTGAGTTGATGAGTATCGTTATAGCTCGTCGTCTACTGGGTGATGCTGACGAACTGACTGAAGTTGAAAATAACAGCGGCATACCAAAGAAAAAGCTTCCTATTCGAGGGGCTGAAGGTTTATTGCTGACGTTCGCTAAGTGTTGTCACCCAATTCCAGGTGATCACATTATTGCCCATGTATCCCCAGGTCGTGGCCTTGTGGTTCACCGCGAAACGTGTCCAAACGTTCGTGGCTACCAAAAAGAGCCAGACAAATACATGGCGGTGGAATGGTCTGACGATTACAGCCAAGAATTTACCGCAGAACTTCAAGTTGATCTTCAGAACCATCACGGGGCCTTAGCTGAGTTAACGAACGTCATCTCAAAAACAGGTTCTAACATTCACAGCATCTCAACCGAAGAACGTGATGGACGCTTGTATACTGTGACTATCTTGCTGACCACCAAAGATCGTGTTCACCTTGCCAGCATTATGAAGAAGCTACGTGTAATGCCACACGCACTGAAAGTTAGACGTCGTAAGAATTAACGTTCGAACTTGTTAGCAACTTTGATCGCTATTTAAATCCCCTTAATGCTTCACCACTTAAGGGGATTTTTTATGGCAGTCATCCTAGAATTTCCCTCGCTTCATTCCATTCCTGTACAAAAATCCAGTAAAATGCTTGAATAGATTATCTCTCTTACGTTTATGAGCCCGGTTATGTCACAGCTTTTATCTGCTATCCCTCTCAACTCTTTATCTGGAGTCGGCGCAAAAGTCGCAGAGAAATTGGAAAAGGTTGGGCTTAACAATGTACAAGATCTGCTGTTTCATCTGCCGTTACGCTATGAAGATCGAACGCGTATTTATCCAATCGTAAAACTGCACGCTGGCCTTTGGGCTGCTGTACAAGGCAAAGTCATGCACGTCGAAACCATTTTTGGTAAACGTAAGATGCTCGCAGTAAAGATCAGCGATGGAAACGGCACTATCACGCTGCGCTTTTTTAACTTTACCGCAGGAATGAAAAATAACTTTGCCGAAGGCAAACAAGTGCATGCCTACGGTGAGATCAAGCGCGGTAATATGGGACTGGAAATCGTCCACCCTGACTACAAGTTCTTTGCCCCAAGGCAGCAACCGGATGTGGAAGCGAACCTAACTCCGGTGTACCCAACCACCGAAGGGCTAAGACAAGTCACACTGCGCAACCTCACAGACCAAGCGCTCGAGCTGATAGATAAGGCGGCGGTTAACGAGCTGCTTCCATCCGGTTTATACAACCAACAAATGCCTCTCGCACAAGCGCTGCATACCATTCACAGACCACCTCCAGGTATTGACCTAGAGCAGTTTGATGAAGGAAAACACCCTGCTCAATTGCGCCTGATTATGGAAGAGCTACTGGCTCAAAACCTATCGATGTTGTCCGTTCGTAGTAAAGGGCAACAAGATAAAGCAATGTCATTTCCTCCAGTAAATACGCTGAAAGATAAGTTGTTGGCTCAACTGCCATTTTCGCCGACCCATGCTCAAGCACGAGTGACTAAAGAGATCGAAGCGGACTTGGAAAAGCCGCACCCTATGATGCGTTTAGTGCAGGGAGATGTGGGCTCAGGTAAAACCTTAGTCGCTGCGCTGGCGGCTGTTCGCGCACTCGAACATGGTCAGCAAGTCGCACTGATGGCACCAACGGAACTACTCGCAGAGCAACACGCGATTAATTTTGCTAACTGGTTTGAAACAATGGGTATTCAAGTTGGCTGGCTGGCTGGCAAACTCAAAGGCAAAGCTCGTGAAACGGAATTGGCGCGTATTGCCAGTGGTGAAGCGCAAATGGTGGTCGGTACTCATGCTCTGTTCCAAGAGCATGTCGAGTTCAAAAACCTTGGCTTCGTCATCATTGATGAGCAGCACCGATTTGGCGTCCACCAGCGACTAGAGCTGCGTGAAAAAGGCGCTAAGCAGGGCTACTACCCCCATCAGTTGGTGATGACCGCAACCCCAATTCCACGAACACTCGCCATGACCGCCTATGCCGATCTCGAAACCTCAATCATTGATGAGCTACCACCGGGTCGAACGCCGATTCAAACCGTAGCAATTCCTGATACTAAACGTGACGACATTGTCGAGCGCGTGCGTAATGCCTGTCTCAATGAGGGAAAACAAGCGTACTGGGTGTGCACACTGATTGATGAATCTGAAGTATTGGAAGCGCAAGCTGCAGCTGACACCGCAGAAGAGCTGCAACGAAAACTGCCAGACGTAAAAATTGGCTTAGTGCATGGTCGAATGAAACCTGCCGAGAAACAATCGGTAATGCAAGAGTTCAAAGAGAACAAACTGCACCTATTGGTTGCCACAACCGTTATCGAGGTGGGTGTAGATGTACCGAATTCGAGCTTAATGATCATCGAGAACCCAGAGCGCCTCGGCCTCGCACAACTGCACCAACTGCGTGGCCGTGTTGGCCGTGGTTCAGTCGCAAGCCATTGTGTACTGCTGTATCACTCACCGCTGTCTAAGACCGCTCAGAAGCGCTTAGGCGTACTACGTGAAAGTAACGATGGTTTTGTCATTGCACAGCGTGACTTAGAGATCCGTGGCCCCGGAGAGCTGCTTGGGACTAAGCAGACGGGCTTAGCGGATTTCAAGATCGCCGACCTCGTTCGTGACCAACGTTTGATCCCAGAAGTGCAGCGTATCGCGCGTCATATTCATGATAGCTACCCAGACAATGCCAAAGCGATCATCAACCGTTGGTTGGGCGAGCGCGATGTTTATTCGAAGGCGTAATTAGCCCTCATATTCCGGCTTAAAACGCAAAAAGGCTTCCATCAGGAAGCCTTTTTCATACGCGTTACTTTCATCAATCAAGAACGAGATTCCCTACTCGTTCGCTCCTTACGATAGGGAATAACGATCAAAGTAAACTTCCATCATCAAGGTCCATGGTTAGCAATTCGTCATCCCCGAGAGGGAAGCATGACTGAGTCGGGGAACTCTTAACCGCTTCCCGAACCACACTCATCGTCGTCACACGGACCGATAACAACTAGGGCTTAACCGGGAAACTGATCTGCGCCTTCAAACCACCCTCACTTCGGTTATTAACCACCACGGCTCCTTGGTGCTGACTAACAATGCGTTTAACGATCGCCAAGCCTAAGCCGGTCCCTTCACTGCCACGAGCCGTGTCACCACGCGTAAAGGGTTCAAACAACTTACCGATCTGGTCTTGTGGGATACCCGGGCCATTATCTTCCACAGTCACCCAAGCGAGCTTATTATCGGCCGTCATACCGGTCGACACCTTAACCCAACCATTGCCGTAACGCAGCGCATTCACCACCAAGTTACTCACCGCACGTTTCATCGCGATTGGGTTACCTAGCGCAGGCTTCATTGACTGTGGAATATCGGTTTCAATCTGCACCTCGTAACCCCCTTCAGAACTGGACACCTCACGAGCAATATCATCGACAAACACGGCTTGGAATGATGATCGATCGACAGGTTTAAGGTAATCCATAAACTGACTGATGATTTCATTACACTCTTCAGTGTCACTGATGATCCCATCCGCTAAATAGCTGTCTTCTGGTGACATCATCTCCGTCGCCAAACGAATACGAGTCAATGGTGTACGTAGATCGTGACTGATCCCCGCCATCAATAACGCTCGGTCTTCTTCCAGTTCTTGGATGCCTTTCGACATCTGATTAAAAGCTCGAGTGACTGAACGAATTTCTTGTGCACCTTGCACTGGCAGCGGCGGGGGTATTTCACCGCGCCCAACACCTTGCGCCGCTTTTTCCAATGTAATTAACGGGCGATTTTGCAGTCGAATAAACAACCACCCCCCCACTACAATCAACAGCGCCATGACTAAACTATTACGAAAGAGAGGAGCGAAATCTTCTTCTTGTAACTCTGACAGCGGAATACGAATCAAGGAATTCGGTAACTTTGCAATATCCATCCATAGCACATAGCTGTCTTTGCCCGAAATCAGACGCACTTCCGTTTCTGAGCCCAGCTCTTTGGTCATCTCCTCGCTCATCAGGTCAATCGAGACAGCATGATAATACTCATCCGCCGCTTGGCTATCTTTAGCATGAACGGTGACACCTAACTGCTCAAGCACGCGCTGACGCAATGGCACATCAATATCTAAATCGATTTCATCTCCTTGGTTCAATACGATATTTAGCTCATGGGCTAAGATCTTATTAAACTGCTGTAAACTCGGCATCAGTGCATAATTGAACACCGCATAATAAGAAAAAATTTGGCTGGCAACCAATAGGGTTAAGAAGAGCACTATCGACTGAGTAAAGGAGCTACGTATGCGCATAGGAGACCTAAATTGGAAGTTAGAGAAACAAAGATATAATCGAAACTATAACTCTAACTCATTGTGTTAAATACAAAAAGGGCCATCACATATCAATGAGATGACCCGTAAATAAACCATTCTGCTCACAAAACCGATGAAACCGGTAGATAACCGATTAACCGGTCTTAAACCGCTTTGCCATCAGGAACAAATACATACCCCAAACCCCATACCGTTTGGATATAACGAGGTTTACTTGGATCTTCTTCAACAAGACGACGCAGGCGTGAAATCTGAACATCGATAGAACGCTCCATTGCTGAATACTCACGGCCACGAGCCATGTTCATCAATTTATCACGAGACATAGGCTCACGAGCATTCATCACGAGCGACTTGAGCACCGCAAACTCACCAGAAGTCAGCGGCATAGGTTCTTCACCACGAAACATCTCTCGAGTGCCTAGGTTTAAGCGAAACTCACCAAACTCAACCACAGACTCTTCCGAGCTTGGCGCCCCCGGCGCTTCAATCACTTGGCGACGCATCACCGCTTTAATACGCGCTAATAGCTCACGCGGGTTAAATGGTTTGGGTAGGTAATCATCTGCTCCGACTTCCAAACCCACGATACGATCCACTTCATCGCCCTTTGCCGTCAACATTAAGATAGGAAGAGAGTTATTGGCATTTCGTAGACGGCGACAGATCGATAGACCATCTTCACCCGGCAACATTAAATCCAATACCATCAAGTGAAAGTTTTCACGAGTTAACAGGCGGTCCATCTGCTCACTGTTTGCCACGCTACGCACTTGAAAGCCCTGCTCTGACAAATAGCGCTCTAACAATGCACGTAATCGAGCGTCGTCATCGACCACTAAAATTTTATAGTTTTCTTGCATGTAATGGTTCCACCTATTAAAACTCAAACCTAAGGCTAAGCATCCTTGGTAAATTGTGTATGGGTATAAGACATTAAAAATGTAACATTTTTTGAGAAAAAGTCGCCTAAAGAATTGTTAACGTGTGTTGCCTTTCTATATATTCTATTTTAGAACATCATTTCATTAAGCCAGATTTATGAAAACAAACCTAATTACTCGCGAAGGTTATGAAAGACTTACCGCTGAGCTCAATTTTTTGTGGCGAGAAGACCGTCCCGAGGTCACCAAAAAAGTAACTTGGGCTGCTAGCCTTGGTGATCGCAGTGAAAACGCAGACTATCAATACAACAAAAAACGCCTTCGAGAGATCGATCGACGGGTTCGTTATCTAAGAAAACGGCTTGATCAGGTTAAAGTCGTGGATTACTCACCACAGCAAGAAGGCAAAGTGTTTTTCGGAGCTTGGGTCGAGATTGAGAATGATGCTGGTGATATCAAAACATTCCGTATTGTTGGCCCCGATGAGATCTATGGCGGCGTGAAAAATTACGTGTCTATCGATTCACCGATGGCGCGCGCTCTGCTCAAAAAAGAAGTGGATGATGAGTTTACGGTAAACACACCGGAAGGCGACAAAGAGTGGTTCATCAATGCCATTCACTACACAGAGAATTAACCGCTGCTCAACCACACGATCTAAAATCACAAACGCCAGACAAAAGAAAACCCCGCTAGGCTTGCGCCTGCGGGGTTAAGTCTCTATCGCAGCAATCCGGCTACTGTTTATCTCTTCGAGATAAGGTGCTCCCTGCATCTTTCCTTGATCGAGGCTAAATCCTTTAACCGATTTCCTTTTTGTTCATCGCCATCCTAGCGGTGTCCATACTAGCCTGTCATCCTGACGGGCGAATCTCATCCAGAGATCATCACTTCCTTGCTGATCACTCATCCTAAGTCATCAAATCTTCATCCTGAAGATACCTAGTCCATTAGGCTTTTTCCTGTTCCTGCCAACTCCCTGTCGACAAGATAACTATACGGTAATTGAACGAGTTTCCTAGATAGGCCGAAAAAATTTTTATTGTGGTTAATAGGGCTAAAACCCAACAAGGTATTACAAATCAATGTATTACATAAAAATTAAGACAATTACATAGGTTTAAAGTGACTTAGTCGCACATCACTTGTAAGAGATCTCGCACACAGTCAGCGTCACAAAAGGAAATTCGGTTTCTGACAGGATAATTACACAACCAAAGCTAGAAAAAGCGTACGCTCACCCCCATGTATTGGTCACGATATTAAATAAGAGATTCATCGGATGAGCCAAGCTATCTGTCGACTGATTGCTGAAGAACTGAATGTTCGTTCAGAACAAGTCACCGCCGCAGTAAACCTAATTGATGACGGTAACACTGTTCCCTTTATTGCCCGCTACCGTAAAGAAGTCACAGGTGGCTTAGACGATACCCAACTGCGTAACCTCGATAGTCGTCTATCTTACCTTCGCGAACTCGACGATCGTCGTCAAACGATTCTAAAATCAATTCAAGACCAAGATAAACTCACGCCAGAATTAGAGCGAGAGATCACGCAAGCCGACAGCAAGACTCGCCTAGAAGACTTATACCTACCATACAAGCCAAAGCGTCGTACCAAAGGTCAGATCGCGATTGAAGCGGGCCTAGAACCCCTGGCCGATATGCTATGGAACGAGCCACAGCACGATCCTGAAACCGAAGCGGCTCACTTCATCAGCAGCGACAAAGGCATTGCTGACACCAAAGCAGCACTCGATGGCGCACGCGCGATCATCATGGAACGCATTGCAGAAAACGCGAATCTGCTTGAGAAGATTCGCCAACACCTAAACCGCAATGCTGAGCTAGTCGCTCGTGTCGTCGCAGGCAAAGAGCATGAAGGCGAGAAGTTTAAAGACTACTTCGAACACAACGAAACGCTAAACAAAGTGCCTTCGCACCGAGCGCTTGCCATGCTACGAGGCCGTAATGAAGGCTTTCTAACGTTAGCAATGAACGCCGATCCAGAGCAAGAAGAAGGTGTACGTGGTTCCTACTGTGAGAGCATCATCTCAGATCACTACAGCATTACCTTAAGCAGCGCGCCTGCCGATGCATGGCGTAAGCAAGTGATTAGTTGGGCATGGCGTATCAAGGTGTCTATGCACATGGAAACCGAATTGATGGGCGCGATGAAAGAACGTGCTGAAATCGAAGCGATTGAAGTGTTTGCCACCAACTTAAAAGATCTTTTAATGGCAGCGCCGGCAGGTCCTCGCGCCACGTTGGGCTTGGATCCCGGTTTACGTACCGGTTCAAAAATCGCGGTCGTGGATTCAACCGGTAAGGTTCTGGCGACAGAAACCATTTACCCTCACCCACCACAAAAGCAATACGACAAATCAGCACACGTGGTTGAGCAACTGGTTCGTCAATTTAATGTTGATCTGATTGCCATTGGTAACGGTACCGCTTCACGCGAAACCGACAGCTTTGTGGCTGACGTAATTAAACGCGGCAATCTAAAAGCGCAAAAGATCATTGTCAGCGAAGCCGGCGCATCGGTGTATTCTGCGTCTGAGTTAGCAGCAAAAGAGTTCCCGAACATGGACGTGTCGATCCGTGGTGCGGTATCTATCGCTCGCCGCCTACAAGATCCACTGGCAGAATTGGTCAAGATTGACCCTAAATCGATCGGTGTGGGCCAATACCAACACGACGTTAGCCAGACCATGCTGGCTAAGCGCCTAGATGCGATTGTCGAAGACTGTGTAAACGCGGTTGGCGTGGACGTGAATACCGCTTCTGCTGCACTGCTGACTCGTGTCGCTGGCCTTTCGAGCACCATCGCTCAGAACATCGTGGACTTCCGTGATGAAAACGGTCGCTTTGAAGCACGTACTACCTTGAAAAAGGTTGCACGTTTGGGGCCAAAAGCCTTTGAACAGTGTGCTGGTTTCCTCCGTATTATGGATGGTAAGAACCCACTGGATGCATCCTCGGTTCACCCAGAAGCTTACCCTGTCGTCAAAACCATTGCCGAGAAAAACCAAAAAGACATCAAGTCTCTGGTGGGTAACACCGCGTTCTTACGTGGTTTACACGCCGTAGATTACACCAACGACAATTTTGGTGTACCGACCGTAACTGATATCATCAAAGAGCTCGATAAGCCGGGTCGTGACCCTCGCCCAGAATTCAAGACGGCCACCTTCGCCGATGGCGTCAACAGCATGTCTGATCTAGAACCGGGCATGATCTTAGAAGGTGTGGTTTCGAACGTAGCGAACTTTGGTGCCTTCGTTGATATTGGGGTTCACCAAGACGGCTTAGTGCATATTTCAGCGTTAACTGACCGCTTTGTCTCTGATCCACGTGAAGTGGTGAAAGCGGGAGATATCGTCAAAGTGAAAGTCATGGAAGTGGATGTTCAGCGTAAACGTATTGCGCTCAGCATGCGCATGAAAGATGAACCAGGACAAGACAACCGTGCACAACGCTCAACTGCACCTCGCGCACAAAACCGCCCGAACCAAAACTCACAAGGTGGACAACGTCGCCGTGAGGAGCCGCAACAAAACGCGGCGATGGGGGGCGCTTTTGCCGCTGCCTTTGCTAAAGCGAAGAAATAACCCTTGTGATAGCGAAACAATGATTAAAGCGTCGGTTTAACTTTCATCAAAACTGAATCGCCTAAAACAGAAAACCTGCATCCCTTAGGGTATGCAGGTTTTTATTATGTGTTCAAAAAAGACACGAATGGCCGGCTGTGTCGTTTTGTGATCCGTTCACAACACAACTGGTTGATAAAACAACTCGTTTATAAAACAACCAGCATTCCTGATGAAGCATGAGGCGCAACAGCATGACCATAATGATATTTTATGACCTTACGTCGTTTCTCCATCTGTCCCTCTTGAATCGCCGCATCTAAAACATGCTTTGGCAGGCGGAAACGCATGGTATAGCCCTTTCCTTGGTCAGCACTGTATGTTCTCAATGCCAATAAGTTGAACAACCGCTCAAAAGGATCTTGTGGCTCTTCTAGGCTAATCGAATTGGCCTCTGACTCGTTCTCCATTTCATAACCAGGATGGTCTGAAGGATCCCAAGCCGACTGCTGCCTTCGCTTATCGTCCGATTTCACCTTTCGCTCTGCATTGGTTTTCGCCAATGCTACGGCGGGAGCAACGGGTTCTCGAACTTTATTATCACGCGCAACTTGCTCTGTTTGCACATTAACAGATGGGGCGATTAATGGCACACTCACTGCTGTTGCAGGTGACACAATCATCGCGAACTCTCCTCAAAAATCGCCCATCGCTATTGCCATAACGCTATTGCACTGAGTCAGTACAACAGGCATAGCCCAACTTGTCACAATCAACTCAGGAGAGAGTGAGGTCTGAGTATCATGTAACGCCTTGGTTGATCATATATCGACCACACCGACGATAAATTTAGCGATTATTTTTGCGCGAAGCTGACCAGTTCACTGCAAAAGGCATCGGCTTCAGTCATGAATGGCGCATGAGAAGACTGAGTAAAAATATATTGCTCGGTATGAGGCAGTGCATTACCTAGATCTTTGGCAACCTTGATGGGTACCAGCCCGTCTAATCGACCATACAAACGCAGCATTGGTACTGAAATCTCAGGCAGTTGTTCGCGCAGGTCGACATCCGACAGCATCTTTAGTCCTGCCAACAATGAGTCAGGGTTTGGCAACGGGCGCGACAGTATCGCTTGCTTGAGCTGTTTTACATCTTGCCTTGCTGAAGGACTGCCCATCGCTTGCAGTGCCATAAAGCGTTCAATAGTCGTCTGAAAGTCTTCCACTAACTGCTCAGTGAAAGCCGTTAATACATTGGGTTGAATGCCTCGCCATAACACTGGCTCTTTTGCAGCGGCGAATTTGGGAGAACTGGCTACCGTCACCAGTTTACTCACATAATCGGAATGATGAAGTGCCATGTGTGTCGCAACCAAACCACCCAGTGACCAACCCACCCAAATAGCGTGTTTAGGTGCTTCAGCCAACAGTTGTTGAGCAATCTCTTCAAGATCTTTAGCGTGACAGTGCGCGCTGTGTCCATAGCCCGGAAGGTCGACAACATGCACTCGAAAGTTAGCGTGCAATGCCTCAACGGTTTGTTGCCATACCGCACCGTTCATTCCCCAGCCATGAACCAGCACTAAATCAGGCCCTTGCCCAGAAACATGCCAATATAACCCATCACTCATTCTCAATATTCCCTACTTTTTCCATCAGCGATAATCCGCGCTTTTTAGTATGGTTAGTCCAAAGAACACCATCACCCAAAAGCATTGCGAGCTATGTTATCCGATTGGCTACAAAAACACACACCACGTCTGGTCACGCCTCAGTGCCATCTGTGCAAGCTCGATAAACTCCCTAGCGATACACATCCTCGATGGTGTGATTGCTGCCTTAACCTATTTGAACCTACCCCACGCTGTGAGCGATGTGGCTTAACAACGCTAGTCACTGTCGCTCAATGTGGTGAATGCTTATCAAAACCTCCACCTTGGCATCGTCTCTATTGCGTCGGTGACTACACCTTCCCAACGGCACGTTATATCCAACAAATGAAGTACGCCGATAAGTTTTGGTTGGCACGCGATCTGGCAAAATTATTAGCATCACGTGTCGAACATCCTGCTCCGCTGATCACCAGTGTACCGTTGTATTGGCGTCGATACATTCATCGTGGCTTTAATCAGAGTCAGCTGCTAGCGAATTACACCGCTCAAGAGCTTGGCGTTAAAGATGAGGTGCTATTTCGTCGAATTCGTTCAACCGCTACTCAACAAGGGCTGTCCAAATCTGCACGATTACACAATCTAAACAACGCCTTTGCACTGCGAAAACAAGATGTTGAAGAAACAATCCCCTCTCACGTCGCGATAATTGATGATGTTGTAACCACCGGCAGTACTGTGTATCAATTATGCCAATTACTGCTTGAAGTGGGCGTTAAAAGGATTGATATTTACTGTATCTGCCGTACTCCTGAGCCCTCGGGATAAAAGCTGTCAATCACAACTTGTACAGCAATCCAACAAAAAAAGGGCTGAATTACAAATCTGACAGGGGTAGAATGGCGCTAATAACCTACAAATCTACTCAGGTATTCGTCGTGTCAAATATTACTATTACAGAAACAGCTCAAACTCACTTTGCCAATCTGCTGTCACAGCAGCCTGAAGGGACAAACATTCGTGTGTTCGTGGTAAACCCAGGCACACAAAACGCTGAGTGTGGTGTTTCTTACTGTCCAACAGATGCTATCGAAGCGTCTGATACCAAGCTTTCTTTCGAAGCATTCTCTGCATACGTAGATGAGCTAAGCCTACCATTCTTAGATGAAGCTGAGATTGACTTCGTGACGGATAAAATGGGCTCTCAACTCACACTGAAAGCACCAAATGCTAAAATGCGTAAAGTCTCTGATGATGCGCCACTTGTAGAACGCGTTGAATACGCCATTCAAACACAAGTTAACCCACAGCTTGCTGGTCACGGTGGTCACGTAAGCTTGGTGGAAATCACTGAAGACGGTGCGGCTATCGTTGCATTTGGTGGCGGCTGTAACGGTTGTTCTATGGTTGATGTAACGCTAAAAGAAGGCATCGAAAAAGAGCTTCTTCAACAGTTCGAAGGTGAACTAACGGCTGTTCGTGATGCCACTGAGCACGATCGTGGTGAGCACTCTTACTACTAAACACTTATGCTGTCTTAGCGATACCAAGTAAGGTATTCAATCAAAAGGTTGATGCGTAAGCATCAACCTTTTTTGTATTTGAAACAGCAGAAACACTTCCGAGCCGTGATGTCTCGTTCAACACCGCTCGTTACCATTTGCAGTAAGGTATTCAAGTGATCGCAATCGGTTCTTGCTCTAATAATTCTAGGATATAAAAACTCGGATCTAGGAACTCAACGTCATTTCCCCTATATTAGAATGACTTTATAAGAAAGAACCTCAATGAGTTAAGGAGCGAGCGCAATGACAAAAAGGACCAAGCCCGAAATTTTGGCTCAGCAAACTGTCGCTCAATCAAAACTGTTCTCTATCGAATCTCTTGATTTGCGCTTTTCAAACGGCGAACAGCGAACTTACGAACGCATGAAACCGAGTGGGCGCCATGCTGTGATGATGGTTCCGATTACTGAACAAGGCGATATTTTATTAGTCCGTGAATACGCCGCGGGCACAGAACGCTATGAACTGGGCTTTCCAAAAGGCCTCATTGACTCAGGTGAACAACCGAATGAAGCCGCCGTTCGTGAGCTAAAAGAAGAGATTGGTTTTGGTGCCAACAAGCTCACCCCACTAAAGGAAGTGATCCTTGCGCCCTCTTACTTCTCTAGCAAAATGACACTGTTTATCGCACAAGAACTCTACCCAGAGGAACTAGAAGGTGATGAACCCGAACCACTGGATATTGTACGTTGGCCCCTTGCTCAAGCCGAAGAGTTATTAACGCATCTCGACTTCTGTGAGGCTCGTAGTATTACCGCACTACTATTAACCCTTCGAACCTTAAACAACAATTAGAACGAACAGGCTCACTCGAAGCGTAAGAGAACATTTATGCCTATAAAAAAAGATTTATCTCATCTCCTCCCTTCAGTCATTGAGATTGCTCGTTCTGCTGGGCAGCTCATCTTAGAGATCTACGAGAAAAAAGATTACGAAGCGTTCACTAAAAGTGATGACACGCCGGTCACCACGGCTGACTTTGCAGCGCATAAGTTGATCTCGAAAAGGCTCAGTGAACTGACCCCTGATATTCCCGTGTTGTCTGAAGAAGCGGCTGACATCGGCCTAGAGCAACGAGCTCAATGGGATCGATACTGGTTGGTTGACCCACTAGATGGCACCCAGGAGTTCATCGCACGAAGTGGTGACTTCGCAACAATTATCGCTCTAATTGAACATAACAAGCCAGTTATGGGGGTCGTCTACGCACCGACTTCCGGAGTGAGCTATTACGCCTACCGTGGTAAAGGCGCTTGGAAAATCCCGGACCTCAATGACAGCGTGAAAATCAAAACGCATCGCCATGAGCAGCCAAACCAATCGATCGCGATGGCGATCAGCCGCCGCCAAGACATCAATCACATCACTAGCCGTATGAGCTCAGCCTGGAACTATGATTTGGTCCCTTTAGGCTCAGCAGCACTTAAGGCCTGTTTAGTGGCAGAAGGTGCTGTGGATTGTTACCTAAGACTTGGTCCAACGGGTGAGTGGGATACCGCCGCAACCCAGTGCATTGTTGAAGAGGCGGGCGGCCGCATCTTGAGCACCCAGCTAGAACCACTCTCATACAATGAAAGAGAGACGCTTGAGAACCCCAATTTCATTGTTCTTGGTGATGCGGACCTACCATGGGCAGAGATCTTACAAGGTAAAGACTAGCCGAGTTTGCTCGCTGTCATTCTAACGATTCAAACAAAACGGGCACCTCAATGAGGCGCCCGTTTTTTATATTTCATAATTGAGTGACCCTTAGCTGTTTAGCTAAAAGCGACCTTGATAAGTAAACTGGTACTTACCTTGGCTATCAGGATTCCCCAACCATTTAAGTTGATTCTGCATCGTTGGTGGAAATTCAGCGCTCGGCTTAAACCACGCTGCCGACGTATAGCGTTGATTTGGCGTTACGCTCGCCGAAAACTCACTGTTTACCTGTTGGCTCTTCTGAGTACCTTTCGCCATAATGGTGCTGTCTTTACAAGTGATGTCCGCAATCACAGGCCCCAAATCTAACGACCCCACTGGGGAAGCCACCGCCGCACTAGACCAAGCCAGCGAACCTTCGCCTGATTGGCACCAAGGCTGCGCATAAACAGCAGATTTGATCATCAGTTCAACTTGTCCACTAATCGAAACCGGTACTGGAATAGCAGGAGCATACTTCATCACATTCTTAGCTGGCATTGATGCCACCAAGTTTTCCACATAAGCCCCACTCATGCTGTACCCGACATACCCTTTACCTGATAAATTCATATCGCTGCTACGCCCAAAGCGAACGGCGAGTTCCGCTTTAGCTTGGAATAGCTTAGAAAACTGGAAGTCCCACTGCACAGAGCCATAATTAACACGCTGCCACACGATGTTGTTTGCGCTGCCTTGCCAAACCGTACCCTCCACGCCTTCGATACTGAAACCGCGCACCACCGGGGCGAGCTTAAGAGCAAAAGAAGCCGGTAAGTGCAGCAGTAGACTGACGGAGAAAAAGACGACAAAGATGCCACTAAAGAGCAAGCCATATTTAAAAGATAAACCGCGTTTCACATTAACCTCGTTTAAACTGTAGTCGGTTGACCTCAATAACCCCAGGGGTATCAGAGCGATCAATATCCATAAACTCAACCTCTACACCCTGCTTCTCTTTCAGGTATGTCAGCCAATCGACGAACTGATTAAATGGCACAGGTTTCACCCACACTTGTAGCATCTCATCACGTGGTTGCACTCGAATCAATTCAATCTTGAAACGACGCATTGAAGCAGGCACCGATTGATTCAGAGGTTGACTCGCACTGATGCCACCGCTGCCTCGTAGCTCAACCACTTCATTGGCTTTATGGGTTACCCAAGCCAGCAGTTGCTTCTCACTTTGAATGCGGCTCTGGGCAAGTTCAGCTCGCTGACTGAGTGGCTGAATTAATCCCCAATAAACAATACCGACCACCAATAAAACGGAGCAACCAATGACTAATCGTTGCTCTCTTTGACTGATTGAAGTCCACCACGCTTGGAGTGGCTCAATTATATTTCTCATCACAGATCGCCTTACGCTGGTTATTGATGGGGTTTAAGAGTAAAGCTGCCAAATACGGCATCACCATTTCGGTTTAGTGGCCCTTGTTCTACGGTGAACTTCTCTTCGAGCTTCACCCTCACAGTCTCAAAATGTTGAAAATCAGAACTTTTAGCCTGCAGCCGAATCTCAGAACGATTCCCATCATAACGAATGTTTTCGACTTCTATCGCCCCGACCTTTCCTAAGGTTTCAGGCAGCAGTGCTAACCAGGCCAATAAAGAGTCGCCATCGCCTGAGCCGCCATATTTCTTGGCTTCATCGTTCATCTGACGTTTCAGATAACTGACTGTCGGAATGCGTTGTTTATCAGGAAGAACGGCTCTAAAGATACGCTCACTCTCCATGCGGTAAACTTGTGCTTGCGCTTCGTATTGCTGAACTTTCAACACTTGTTGAGTGACAATCACAGCCACCAGCAAACAAGCAGCAATCACCACCTTCTGCCAAACGCGCCAATATTTACTGAATGAAGATTTGGTTTTAAAGGTGCCCGTCAGTAAATTGACACTGCTTGAGATCGCTTGTTGACTCAATAAAGCCATCACTAATTCAGCAGGCTTGGCTTGCCACTCCAAACCACTTTGTCGCTGAACGTCGTCGTTTGGCATTGAGGTATAGCAGAAAATCGTCGTCGCTTGATCTTCCTCACCAGAGACAACCCAATCACTTTGCAAGAACATCGGCAACCATGCTTCGCTAACCGATACCGCTTGATAATGACTTTGACACAGCAACCAATGCTGCTCGATTTGCAGAGCACTGATTCCTTGCTCTTGCAAAGGAATCGCTAACGTATCTGGCAACACCTTACGGAAGGTGATATTGGCTTCGCGAAACAGGTCTAAAGCTTGCTTTAACCATTTGCGATCGACACCACACACTGTGGCGTGCGTTGCGTCTTTATCTAAAATCGTCAGGTGTAACTCTTCGATATCTTGTGCGACTTCGTCTTCTAATAAAAACGGCAACATAGAATCGAACTGACGAGCAGCACCTTTCGGGATCTCCACACGCTTAATTAAGCACTCATTTCCCGGCAATAAAGCGATACAACTGCGCTTTTCCGCGTAAGGTGTTAACTCGTTAAGCTGTTCCCAGCTAGACAGTTCACCACTGGCTATCACTTCCTGTTGGCTTGTCGACCAAACTAACCACTGCACTGGGTGGTGTGGTTCGCTACTCAGTCGAACGGTCAGAAACTCGCTCACGGATTCCTCCAAAACGACGGCGTACTACCGTCACAGTTTCTCGATTGCTACTATAGAAAAGCGTCCGTATACGTACACGTGACTGCTCAACCAATACCTCTGCATCTAGCTCAAAATAGGCGCTATCTACAGTTAAATATGCTTTCGCTTTTTTCTTGATTTCGGCACTCACACCAACCATGGCGGGCTCGGCCATAAATGCATCGACCGTATCCCAACCATCAAATGGGCGTTTATCTATCAGTTGTTTGGCATCTGACTCACTTAAACCTGGCGCAAACATCGCTTCTAACAGAGGGGCTTGTTTTTCCGAAACTGTGTTCACGTTCAATCGAAAGTCATCGGTAGGCAGTGCACAAACCAATGGGCGAACCTTATTCATCACCTCACCCGTCACCTGATACACTGCGCGCAGCTCCGATTCGTCAGCCATTAAGCCATTTGCCGCAAGATAAGATGGCTTCATCGCCTCATAGGTGCTGTCTTCAACACCAACGGAAGAGGTGCTACGAGTATCACTGTCAACAAACTCCCATGTTGAATTCGCAATCACCTCCGCCTGATAAGGCTCAACATCTTGATTTTCCAATAAGGTTTGCCAAACCGTCAGTAAATAGGGGGACTGATTATTGGACGTGACCGTAACCCCAGCCAAGGCATTGAGATTAAAACACGCTTGCGCATCCACGATTCGCCCTTTCACTTGCCCATAATCCAACGGGTATACCTGCTCCTCAAGCGCCCAAGGTTGGCTTAAGTTTACGGTATCACTGTCTTTGTAGCTTTGCCTAATACCATCTTGAACGAGCGCTTCAACACCGATGCTGTACCAGTAAGCCTGTTGGTAATTCAACTGATTACCCACACGTTTAAATTGCGTAAACAAACGTTCTGACATACTCCCAGCAATGGTTATCATGATCGCCAGCAGCATCAAAATAATGATCAGTGCAACACCACGCTGTTTCCGCCCCAACGTTGGCCGGGTCACGACAAGAGAGTTAGTTCGATGAATCATTATTCCCCTCATTAGTGACTGAAGCGCCACTGTTTGAAGTGTCATCGACCTGATCTAGGGTGCCACTTGCGATGAGATAGACACGCTCTATCTCACCATAATCTTTCAAAGTCAGTTTTAGTCTTATTGCTTTAGGCAGAGACTTATCCGTTTGCCACTCTTTCTCCCAACGGCTCCCGTCATAAAACTCAAAGGCCAAATTTTCGACATCATCAAGCAGAGGCGTAATCACACCTTGTTGTCCTGCTGGTGTATCGGGGTAGCGCCACCACACACGCTCAAGCGTCTCTTCTTTTATGCGATAACCGACTTTCGTCACCTCACCTCGTGGAAACTGCTGTTGTGGGTTGTGCCACCCAAGGCGAGTAAATAGGATACCAACACCGTCGGAATCCAATAAATACTCCTTCATTAAGATCAGCTTAGATGATGCTTCTTCACCATTGGTGCGAAATTGTCGAACCGCCATCTGACGAAAGTCATTATCTAAAATGACTAAACTACGTTGCAGTTGATTCAAGCGCGCACTGCGTTCAATTGAGATATCATTGCTCCGCTGCACCTGATTTACAACTTGATAGGCCGCCATACTTAAAGCGGCAAAGATAGCAATCGAGACCAAAACCTCAATTAAGGTAAAGCCTCTCCCTTTTGCAAGTAGGCGCGGTTTGCGTGACAAACACTTAGATGAAGCCTGCGTAGACGACCTACTTTTACTGAGCGAACGATTTTTAATTCGCGACATAACTGCGCACCGTGACCACTGGAGAAGCTTGTTTACTGGTTGCTGCACTCACATCAAACGCCTTTAATAGATTATCACTGGTATCGATGGGGGTGACCTGCCAGAACCATTCTCTTCCTGCTAATTCTTGTGTGCCCTGCGCTTTTTTTAGCTTCTCAGGATGGAGCATCACTAAGGCCATTTGGTTATCTACGACCATCGCTGCAAAGGTTTTATCTTCTAGATAACTGAGTGTATTGATATGTTGAGTTACGGCACGAATCACACTGATCGCCGCGGTTGCAAAAATCGCGAGCGCGACCAAGACCTCAAGTAGCGTCATACCACGAGCACGATGAGAATAGAGGTTATTTCTCTTCATCTTCTTCTCCCGGCTCTAACAATCGAATGACACCATTATCCAACACTTGAATACGCCAACCGTCTTGCACCGTATCCCCTGTATTTGG
Source organism: Vibrio minamisatsumaniensis (assembly GCF_050337445.1). Taxonomy (NCBI): domain Bacteria; kingdom Pseudomonadati; phylum Pseudomonadota; class Gammaproteobacteria; order Vibrionales; family Vibrionaceae; genus Vibrio; species Vibrio minamisatsumaniensis. The sequence continues at coordinate 25,342 of NZ_JAKJSY010000012.1, forward strand.
GTAAAAAGAAAGAACGAACGGTGTCATTTCCGCACTCGATAAGATGTATATCTGCGGTGGCTTAGGCTTTTTTTCCTCTTCAAGATCGGCAAACATATCTTCATCAAACAAGCTTCCTGGATTGAATAACCGATCATCGTCTTCCCATGCGCCACCCCCTAATGTCAGTGACAACGCCAGTTCTTTCGGTAATTCCGTTAAAGAGGGGATTTTCTCGAATTCAACGTCCTGCCAACCTTCTGATTTCAGCGCCATCAATACATAGGTCGATCTCTTTTCATCAACACGAATACCAAAGTCCAAACCACTCAAAATCGCTTCTTCGTTGAGCAACTGAACTCGTTGATAAAAGCTTTGAGCATATTTTTTAGCAACGTCTTTACTATTGATCGGGATGGTCGCGATCACTGCGACCGCTGTTAATGACAGCAGAACCAACACTAAAAGAATCTCAATCAAAGTGAAACCTGGCTGTGTTTGCGTCGTCTTCACCGTCTAGACTCCATGGGTTTACGTCCTGCTCTCAAAATGTGTCACGCGCAATAACTTATCAAGAAGCAATCCACCGCCGCTTATTGAAAGTCTTGCATGTTCCAGTTGCCGATATCCGCAGCAATGCCTTCACCGCCTTCTTGGCCATCTGCACCAAGAGTGAAAATATCGATAGTGCCATTATCACCTGGGCTTAGGAATTGGTACTCGTTACCCCATGGGTCATTAGGTAGACGCTTGATGTAGCCACCATCGCGGTAGTTACGAGGCTCTGGACTGCTTGGCTTAGAAACCAATGCATCAAGACCTTGATCCGTTGTTGGGTAAACGCTGTTATCCAGTTTGTACATATCGAGCGCGTTCTCTAGCGCCACAATATCAGTAATGGCTTTTTGTTGGTCAGCCTTCTCTTTATTACCTAAGAGGTTAGGCACAACAAAGCTGGCTAAAATGCCAAGAATAACCACAACAACCATCACTTCTAATAGGGTAAAGCCTGACTGTTTTTTCATTTTGTGTTTCATTATTTTCTCCAAATTACAGATGACGAGTTGAGACAGCAATGCCTTCATCTCGACAATCCAAAAACTCATGTTCTATAAGCTACTGTTAAATCAGCCACTCATTAGATTGTTCATTTCAAGCATTGGCATCAAGGTCGCCATCACAATAAACAGCACTAAACCTGCCATCAAAGCGATAAGCGCTGGGGTGAAAATACCTAACGCAATATTCACCGTCGATTCAAAGCTTTGGTCTTGGTTATCCGCGGCTCTTGTTAACATTTGTTCCAACTGACCACTCTGCTCACCACTGGCGATCATATGCAGCATCATCGGTGGAAAAAGTTTGGTTTGGGCGAGCGCTTTACGCAGGCTTGCACCTTCTCTAACACTGTCTGAAGCCTGCAATACTTGTTGCTTCACATAATGATTCGACATCACATCCACGGCAACTTTCATCCCTTCAAGGATGGGAATCGTACTTGAGGTACAGATCGACAATGTTCGAGCGAACCGAGATGTATTGATGCCCTTCGCTATCTTGCCAATCAGCGGGAGACTTAATAATTTGCGATCCCAACTCATGCGGACACTCGGCTTTTTCAACGCGGTCTTGACAACAAAAATCACACCCATGACCAATAGCAGTAATTGGATACCCCAATTCTGAATAAATTCACTCGATGCTAATAAAAACTGTGTCGACTGAGGCAGCTCTTGTCCCATTTGAATAATTGGCTCAACAATCTTAGGGACTACCGTGGCGAGTAGGAAAGAGACGATCGCGACCGCAAAGACCACCAACACGATAGGGTAGATCATCGCTTGCAGTAATGTTGAACGCATCTTTTGACGATTTTCGGCGTAATCAGCCAAGCGTTCAAGCACCGCATCCAAATGTCCTGACTTCTCACCAGCGGCAACCATCGATCTGAACAGCTCATCGAAGATATGTGGGAAATCAGACAAACTGTCCGCCAGCGAATAACCTTCGGTAACTTTAGATCGCACCGCAAGTAACATGGTACGAATGCGAGGTTTTTCCGACTGTTCGGCCACCGCTTTCAAACACTCTTCTAAAGGCATGCCAGATTGAACCAGTGTTGAGATTTGACGGGTAATCAACGCCAGATCTGGCGTACTGATACCACGTTTAAAGCTGGTCGATGGTTGAACACCTTTCGAGGGCTTGGCTTTGGCCTCGGCCATCTCAACCGGAATTAAACCAAGCTCTTTGATTCTTTGACGAGCCTGACGGGCATTATCGGCCTCGATTGACCCTTTTTTACTCTTGCCAGTGTTATCCAACGCTTTGTATTCAAATGCTGCCATTCTAGACTTCCTTGGTCACACGCATCACTTCTTCTAGGGACGTTACGCCTTTTCGAACTTTGCTTAAACCATCGTCACGAATACTGGGCGTTGTGCCACGAATGACCTTCTCAATGGCCTGCTCTCCAGACTCACTATGGATTAGCTCTTGTACCGAGTCATCAATCATCAATAGTTCATGAATGCCCGTACGGCCTTTGTATCCTTTATGACCACACAACTCACAACCTTTCGCTCGGTATAGCGTCAGGCTTTCATTTTTCATCAATCCGAACAGTTTTTTCTGCTCGCTATCGGCTTGATAAGGCTCTTTGCAGCCATGGCATAGGGTACGCACTAAACGCTGCGCTAGAACTCCCAGTAATGAAGACGAAATCAAGAAAGGTTCAATACCCATATCCCGCAAACGCGTGATCGCACCGATGGCAGTATTGGTGTGCAGAGTCGACATCACTAAATGGCCGGTCAAAGAGGCTTGTACTGCAATCTCTGCGGTTTCTAAATCTCGGATTTCACCGATCATCACCACATCAGGATCTTGACGAAGAATGGCACGCAAACCTCGTGCAAAGGTCATATCAACCTTAGGGTTCACTTGTGTTTGACCTATGCCGTCAATATCGAATTCGATTGGGTCTTCAACAGTTAAAATATTTCGCTCGTTACTGTTGAGCTCTTGCAGACCGGCGTACAAGGTTGTTGATTTACCTGAGCCCGTCGGGCCCGTAACCAAAATAATACCGTGTGGACGCTGAATCAGCTTACGGAAATTTTCGTGGTTCTCGGCCGTCATGCCTAAACTGTGTAAATCTAGACGAGTGGCGTTCTTATCCAACAGACGCATGACCACACGCTCACCATGTGAGGAAGGCATAGTGGAGACGCGCACATCCACCGCTCGGCCACCGATGCGCAAAGAAATACGGCCATCTTGTGGCACGCGTTTTTCGGCAATATCCAACTTCGCCATGACCTTTACACGAGAGACGAGCAAAGGGGCAAGCTTACGGCTCGGGGCTAACACGTCACGCAGTACACCATCAACTCGGAAACGAATAGAGAGTGATTTCTCAAACGTCTCAATATGAATATCCGAAGCGCCTTCTTTAATCGCCTCACCTAACATGGCATTGATTAACTTGATGATAGGGGCATCGTCTTCCGATTCAAGCAGGTCTTCATCTTGTGGTAACTCTTCGGCTAATGAGAAAAAATCGTCGCTGTCTGCCCCAATATCTTCCATCAACTGGCGCGCTTCCGATGAATCTCGCTGATAAGCATCAGTCAGTTTTTTATCAAACTCATCCACGGTAATTGCTTGAGGTATAAAGCCACGCTTCACCACTCGGCTCACTTCAATGATCGCCGCTGATTTCAATGGTTCAACGTAATAAAGTACTGGCTCACGCTCAGGATGCTGATACTCAAGCACCATTTTGTAGCGATTCGCAAAGCTAAACGGCAAGCGCTGGTAAGTACGCGCCGAACCGATCAATTCAGTCATTATTCTTTTTCCATTTGATCAAGGAAAGCTTGGATTTCTGCTGGGTGATCCATATTGTCACCAAACTTAGGTAAAACCGGAATGTTATCGTCAGCCATCAATTTCAACCCTTGCTCAGCTTTATATAGTTGCTCAGCTCGAATGAAGTTGTATTTACGCTGAGTGATACCATCAGCCGTCATCCCATCACGAATAATGGTTGGCTTGATGAAAACCATTAAGTTCTTTTTCTCGACCTGAGTACTGGTTGATTTAAACAAGTATCCCAAAATAGGAATATCACCTAAAAATGGGACTTTAGATTCACTCTCCAATGCACGCTCATCAATCAGACCGCCTAGCACGAGCATTTGACCATCTTGAACTATCACCGAGGTATTGAGCTGGCGCTTAGCAAAACGAACATCAACAGCCCCGTTTGCACCTAATACATTCGAGACTTCTTGTTCTATTTTCAGCTGAACAGAGTCACCTTCATTAATTTGTGGCACCACTTTAAGTTTGATGCCGACTTCTTTACGTTCAACCGTCTGGAATGGATTGTCGTTGCTTGAACCTGCCCTCGAGCCCGTAAGAACCGGCACTTCTTCACCAACAATGAACGAAGCTTCACCATTATCCATAACCGTAATACTTGGTGAAGAGAGAATATTTGAGTTTGAATCGGTCGCCACAGCACTGATCAGCGCTGTCCAATCGCCCATGGCCAAGCTCACAGCCGCACCATTAACACCAGAGAGAGCGGAAGCTAACGTTGAATAGTCACCCTTTTCAGTCGTCGTTTCATTGCGCTGGAATTTACCATTTTCATCGTAAACCGCGGTGGTCTTTTCCGTATCTTTCGCTTCTTCTAAACCGACCATGACATTGCCAATAGACGCTCCGGTGTTGCCGTACTGGACCACAGCCCCGGTTTCAAGGTTGCCCCACTGGACACCAAGGTTAACGCCATCACCTTCTGACATCTCAACAATCAAGGCTTCAATCAATACTTGAGCACGACGAATATCGAGTTGTGCAATGACATCTTTCAGTGCACTCATGATCTCTGGCTGGGCAGAAATAACCAGAGAATTGGTATCACTGTGCGCCGAAATCATCACTTGGTTTCGTTGCGATGGACTGCCTTTGGTTGACGTTTGCTTCTCTGACTGCAAGTTATCAGACACACCTTTCAACACATCGACAAGATCTTCTGCTTTCGCGTATTTAAGGTAGACAACTTGGTTATTGCCTCTCGTTGCCATTTCAACATCAAGCTGTTTAATCAGCTTTTTTAAACGACTGCGTACCTTAGGATCACCAGAAATAAGAATCGAATTGGTGCGCTCGTCTGCCACCAGTTTAGGTTGCAAAAATTCGGGGGTGTTTTTTGCGTCTGTGGTTTTACTCAGAGCATCAACAATACGTACCATCTCGGCTGCTGAAGCATTTTTCAGCTCAACGATTTCAATCTCTTTATCACCCGCTTGGTCAACACGCTTAATGATTTCAGCTAAACGATTGACCACCGCTGCTCGGCCAGTAATCAAGATGATATTGGCAGGGTCATAGTGCACCACGTTACCCGCGCCCGCATTGTCATTCAATTGACGAAGCAGAGGAGACAATTCACGCACCGAGACATTGCGAACCCTTACGACACGAGTAACAACGCTGTCGCCTTTAACTGAATCACCCTCTCCCACAACCGGGATCGCAGAGGTTTTTGCGTCTTTGGCTTTGATGATTTTAAGAACACCCGAATCCATTTCAACAACCGCATAACCATAGACTTCTAATACATTGAGAAAGAAACGGTAATATTGTTCTTCATTGAGTACGTCATAACTGCGCACATCAATTTTTCCACGTACGGATGGGTCAACGATGATCGTCTTCTCTAGGTTACGGCCAACAATATTAATAAACTCTTGAATGTCCGTGCCCTTAAAGCTGGCACTAAAATCACTAGCGATGGCGGCAGGCGTGCAGATTAAGCTTCCAGCCAACAACCATGCACTTTTCTTAAACCAATGCTTCACGTATTTCTCCTACACTTTCGTCGCTCTTTGGACGCAAAGTTTTAAAATTCAATAAACACTTCATGTTGTTGTCCATTCCTCTCGACGGTAAGGTTGAGCTCTGTCAGTTCTGAAATGGTACGGAATATATTGCCCATAGCGGCTGGGTCTGTCAGGTCTTGCCCGTTTAACTGAGTCGCAATATCTCCGCTTTGGAGGCCAACTGAGTTAAAAAGTTCTGAATCTTTGCCAGGGCTCACACGATAACCCATCACTTTATCGTCACGCTTCACCTGAGACAGTCGAACATATTGAAAGATTTGTTGCGGATCTTGTAATATTTTTGCTTTGATTTGATCCAGCTTCTGTTCGGCAGAAGCCGGGTTGTTACCACGAACAGAAGAAGAAGCTCTCGGGGGCGCCGGTGCGGATACCGCTAAACGCTTATACTCAATACCTTCGAGCATCAGTGTTTCGTCTCGCCCTGAATTATTGATGATCACGCGATCAACGAATACCGCTTTTAATTTAGCTCGTGTACCGTCAATTTCTTCATTAATCCCGTAAGTCGCTTGCGTACCGCGATTGGCTATCACAGCTAAGCTTAATTTAGGATTCGAGCTGGCAACGGCACCAACCAAAATCAAATTCAATCGTGTCTTAGGGGCATCTTGGATAACTTGCTGTTCAACCACCGTCGGTGTCGTTGGATTATAGGCACCAAAAAGATTGCTCTGCTGTAAAGAAGAGATATCGAGCATTGCCTGAGGAGAGGAAGACGAGGAAGCCGCAGCCTGCCAAGGCACTAAAGTTTGCTCGACCGGTTCAATAAACCATGCAAGCTGCCCTAAAATCCAGGCTGAAGCGGCAATTAACACGCAACAAGTGGCTAAGCTTAGTTTCTTCTGAATTTCCCATCCGTTAGCAAATAAGTGGCTCAATATAGGTGAATTTCCCATGCGATTTTTGAGCTCTAAAACGTTCACTTCCTTTGTCCCTTTTCATGACAACAAATGCTGCAAATCATTAAGCTTTCAGCTTTTTTATTCATTCGTTTGATACCAAGCTTATTTAAAGCATAAGGTCTTAAACTATATCATAGCCAATCTATAAATCGTCATTAGATGGCTATTTTGTAATATGACTTGAAAAAAATGCTAACCGCCTCCACTTTAAGCTTCAACTCAGAGTGATAAACATCATCAAAAATAGCTGGCGCGCTGTTTATTACCGTTAAACCGCACTCATTTCTCACTGAAAAGGCACAGCCCTATGAAAACACCAAATGAAGCTGTCAGACTCGATAAATGGTTGTGGGCCGCTCGTTTTTACAAAACCCGGTCTATTGCACGCAACATGGTCGATGGTGGCAAAGTCCACTATAATGGTCAGCGCAGCAAACCAAGTAAAATTGTTGAACTTGGCGCTATCATTACATTGCGCCAAGGTAATGAAGAAAAAACGGTGACTATCGAGAAAATCTCGGCCCATCGTGGTGGAGCACCTATCGCTCAAACGCTCTATGAAGAAACGACCGAGAGCGTGGCAAAACGAGAAGCATTTGCCAGCCAACGTAAACTGAATGTTCACAGCCCAGCACCCGAACGTCGCCCAGATAAAAAGCAACGTCGTGACATCATCAAGTTCAAGAATCAATAAGCTAGAAGGAATAGCCAAATGGCAAACAATGTTTTAAATCGCTACCTATTTGAAGACCTATCAGTACGTGGTGAATTGGTCCAAATAGACGAAGCGTACCAACAGATTATTTCTAGCAAGGAATACCCAGCACCCGTTCAAAAATTACTGGGTGAACTATTGGTTTCAACGACGCTATTAACGGCGACCTTAAAGTTTGAAGGCTCTATCACGATGCAACTGCAAGGTGATGGCCCAGTCTCCCTTGTTGTTATCAATGGTGACCACGATCAGAAAATCCGTGGCGTAGCGCGTTTTGACGGAGATATTGCTGATGATGCCGGCCTACACGATCTAATGGGTAAAGGCCACCTAGTGATCACGATCGATCCTAAAAAAGGTGAGCGTTACCAAGGTATCGTTGGTCTTGAAGGTGACACATTGGCCGATGTTCTTGAAGGCTACTTCGCTAACTCTGAACAGCTTAAAACGCGTCTATGGCTGCGCACAGGTGAGCATGAAGGCAAAGCACATGCTGCTGGTATGTTGCTACAAGTGATGCCTGATGGCACAGGGACGCCAAACGACTTCGAACATCTAGAACAGCTTACTGACACTGTGAAAAACGAAGAGCTGTTCACTCTAGAAGCGAATGAACTGCTTTACCGTTTATACAACCAAGAGAAAGTACAGCTATTTACACCACAACCGGTTGAATTCTTCTGCGGCTGTTCACGCGATCGAAGCGCAGCAGCAATCATTACCGTTGCTCAAGAAGAGATCTACGACATCCTAAGTACGGAAGGAAGCGTTGGTCTACACTGCGATTACTGTGGCACAAACTACTCGTTCGACAAGAGCGATGTTGATGCACTGTACGCCGAAGCAGCTGATAAAGGCGACAACACGGTTCATTAATTTACGACAGCTCAAAAACACGTAATTTACCCCAAAAAGGTCAGCACTTAGCTGGCCTTTTTTGTGATCAAAATAGCGCAAAAACCGCAACATCTCGTAATAAAATCACCACTTAATTTTAATCAATTAATAATATTGCCGCCCCTAGCGCAAAGGTTTGCGTACAGGATAGACTAGTTGGGCCAATATGTGACGATACGCTTAAAAGCACTAGTATTATATGGGTACTTTTTGAGCTACATCCCTGTTTCCCTAGAACCTCGTTGCTAGCATGGTCAGCAGATAACAATAAAAAATTAATACAAAATCCCTACAAAATATCCTATAAGGAGCACCTATGACCGTTATGGAACATACTAAGGTTGCACAACTTGATCTAACTAAGCACGGACTGACTGGCGTTACCGACGTTATTCGTAATCCTAGCTACGAACAGCTATTCGTTGAAGAAACACGGCTAGGCCTAAAAGGCTACGAAAAAGGCGTCGTCACGGAACTCGGCGCTGTTGCGGTTGATACTGGTATCTTTACTGGTCGCTCACCAAAAGATAAGTACATTGTTAAAGATGACACAACACGCGATACCCTGTGGTGGTCAGATCAAGGCAAAAATGATAACAAACCGATTACAACGGAAGTATGGCACGAGCTGAAAGCGCTGGTGACAACCCAGTTATCAGGCAAGCGGTTGTTTGTCATTGACGGTTATTGTGGTGCTAACCCAGATACACGTTTAAGTGTCCGTATTATCACTGAAGTCGCATGGCAGGCGCACTTCGTTAAGAACATGTTCATTCGTCCAACCGACGAAGAGCTCGCAACATTCGAGCCTGATTTTGTGGTTATGAACGGGGCGAAAACAACCAATCCTAACTGGGAAAAACAAGGGCTAAACTCTGAGAATTTCATTGCTTTCAACCTAACTGAACGTGTTCAAATCATTGGCGGTACTTGGTACGGCGGCGAAATGAAAAAAGGCATGTTCGCCATGATGAACTACCTACTGCCTTTACAAGGTATCGCTTCAATGCACTGTAGTGCTAATGTGGGCGAAAACGAGGATGTCGCTATTTTCTTCGGTCTATCCGGTACAGGTAAAACAACGCTGTCAACCGATCCTAAGCGCAAGCTAATTGGTGATGATGAGCATGGTTGGGATGACGATGGCATCTTCAACTTTGAAGGCGGCTGTTATGCGAAGACCATTCGCTTATCTAAAGAAGCAGAACCTGAAATCTACAACGCCATCCGACGTGATGCACTGCTAGAAAATGTCACGGTTCGTGGTGATGGTTCTATTGATTTTGATGACGGTTCAAAAACAGAAAACACTCGTGTTTCTTACCCGATTGACCACATCGATAACATCGTTAAGCCAGTATCAAAAGCCGGCCATGCTAAAAAAGTCATCTTCCTGACAGCTGATGCATTTGGTGTGCTCCCTCCTGTAGCTAAACTGACTCCAGAGCAAACGAAGTACCACTTCTTATCAGGTTTTACCGCGAAGCTAGCAGGCACAGAGCGTGGGATTACGGAACCTACACCTACGTTCTCAGCGGCATTTGGAGCTGCTTTCCTAACCCTTCACCCAACTCAGTACGCTGAAGTACTGGTGAAGCGTATGGAAGCCGCTGGCGCTGAAGCTTACCTCGTGAACACAGGCTGGAACGGCACTGGCAAACGCATCTCTATTCAAGATACTCGCGGCATCATCGACGCTATTCTAGATGGCTCAATTGACAATGCAGAGACTAAGGTTATCCCGATGTTTAACCTAGAAGTTCCGCTAACGCTGCCCGATGTAGACCCTACGATTCTTGACCCACGAGATACGTACACCGACCCTCTACAATGGGAAAGCAAAGCAAAAGATCTTGCAGAACGCTTCATCAATAACTTTGATAAATACACTGACAATGCTGAAGGGAAATCATTGGTTGCGGCAGGTCCTCAACTGGACTAACCCAATCCTCTGCTCGGGCCTAGCCAAAAGCGAACGCCCAATTTAAAGTGATATTTTTGTAGCAAGCCCCTCTTTTGAGGGGCTTTTTTATTGCTGCTTGCCCCTTTTTGCTCCACTCTGTTTTAAGACTAGTGAAATTTAAGGTTTTCAGGGAATGAAAAAGGTATTCATGGTATTCGGCATAATGTTGGCTATCGCCGTTGCAGCTCTTGCAGCGTTGCTATTAAGCCTGCAGACCCAATACCGTGCGGATGTGGCTAATTTTTTTATCAAACATGCGATGGAACAACCTCTGCTCATTGAAGACGTTGAGTATCAGGCGCCTTATCATGTCACCTTAATGGGCATGACCCTGCCTCAAGTCCAACCGGAAAAGCAGCGCCCCCTGTACATCGACAAGGTCGATATCTGGCTCAATCCTCACTCTATCATTGAAGCCAAATGGGTGTTCGATTCTGTGCTTATCAATGGCCTACAACTGGATGCCAGTGGATTAAAGGCACTTGCCTCCTTACTTATAAAGCAAGACATCCAACTCCAGCAACTCGCGATAAACAACCTCGATTTTTCAACACCCAACTTTCATGCACGAGGTATCGACCTGCAAGTCTCCGACCCTATCTGGAACAACAACGCATTGTTGCCCTATGGTAAAATCCAACTCTCAACCACGCAGTTGTATTGGCAAGGCGAAGCCTTCGATAACCTATTGATCGACCTAGACCTAAAGCCGAGTGACAGCACCCTTTATGGCGCTTCATTCGACTGGCGTGGTGCTAAGGTTTCAGGGCAAGCCGAGCAATATTTACGCAGTTGGTCATTGATTAACGTGACCATTGATGGCTTGCGACTCAATCAAAAACAGACCCAAAGCCTATTGAACAAAGAGTGGGAGGTAGCAGGTATTCAGATAAACCACATCAACAGCTTAGATATTATCCATAGCGACATAGAGTGGAAAAATGGGCACTTATCGGCCTTTGATGCCTCACTAGAAAACATCTCACTGCCTTTTGAACACTGGAAACAACAGAAAGCGATTTTCTCTCTGCAAGCTGAAGGTATCGCCTTAGACGATACTCAACTCATTGAACCAAGCGTTAAACTGAATCTAGAGTCCAACCAGATTCTAATTGAAGATTTCTATACTCAATACCTACAGGGCACGGTTCAGTTTAACGGCAAGATCACCCCGAGTACCATTGATTTAGCACAACTTGATATTCAAGGCATCAAGTGGATACATGAAAGCCAAGACAACCATCGTTCAACCTCTCGTCTACAGCCCTGGTTGACACAACTCCAGGACGTCAAAATTGACCGATTAAACATTGAACGCAGTCAACTTATCCAGCTCGCCAAGAAGCCTTATTGGCAGGTATCAGGGTTACATGTCGAAGGGTATCAGGTTCAACTGCTGCAAGAGAGAAAGTTAGGACTGTGGCAAGGTAAACTGATGATGAGCGCCAATGATGCAAGCTATCAAAATGTTCTCAGCGTTCAACCTGTCATTGAAATGAACAGTGACCAAGGACAATGGACGTTAACACGCCTGTTTATGCCATTAAAGCACGGTTATATAGAAGCAGAGGCCACACTCGACTTCAATCACATCAGTAAACCATGGCGTATAGACATGTCGGTTGATGGATTACCGATAGCCCCCTTATTGCAACCGCTTAAATTACCACTCGATGCAACCGGTTATGGCGAATTCGAGCTTCAAGCTACCGGTTTATATGGCGATTCGTTGATGCTCGGTTACTCGACCACAGGTCAACTCACAGGCAGCGTTCGCCAAGGTGTCATGACCTTCAACGATACGCTTTCTGATACCTCAACCAATAACGCGTTTGAAGTCCCGAAGCTGAATGCGAGCTTTGACCGTGGGCGCTTCACGCTTGAACCGATGCACATTATTGGTGCGTCGGCAAAAGAGAAAGGTTCACAAAGAGTTCAAATACTCAAAGGTGAGGTTTCTGGAACCCTCGATTTACTCAACACCGAGCAACACAGCCTCTCTATTACTCTATCCGACCCATGCCATAAAATCTCAGGAAAACTCACTCAAGCGGAATATTCAGAGAGACATGACTGCCAACCAAAAAACGCTACGCCTCAGGAGTAGCGCTTTCCGTCAATATCGGCAGCATTAGCAATATGACCTATTTACTCACATTAGTATCTGTCGAGATGACCTTTTTGTAGTCTGGGATCAGCATATAGGTACCGGTAAATTCTACCGCTTCAACATCACCACTATGAATGGTCACGTGAATGATAATACGTGCCTTTCTGCCTGACGCGAGGCGATCCAAATCGCCACTGATCCCATCCAATGAAGTAGAGGCAACCGGGTTTTGCTCTACCGGGTGACGATAACGAATATTACTGTCCGCCAGCACGATATCACCGGTCAACCCACGCTCTTTCATCAATAACCAAGTCATCCCCCAACCGGTTAAGGTTGCCAAGGTAAAAGCGGAGCCTGCAAACATCGTATTGTGAGGATTAAGGTTAGGGTTGAGCTGCGCGCTACACTCAAATTGGTAACCTGTGTATTGGTTAATCTTAATGCCCATTTTGTCACTGATCGGGATCTGATGTTCCCAGCGTTGCTGAAGCTCATGACACCACTCAGGCTTGCGCAATACGTCAGCCATGGGGTCGAGATGTTTAACCATCTGCTGATGACGAACAGGGCCCCGTTGGTCGTTGATCTCACCGCGACGTTCAAATGCATTCTTCTCATAGAATGAAATCGCATCTTCCCGAGCATTACATACCAAACGTTTCGCCCCCTCCTGGCGCGCCAATGACTCTAACGCCACTAAAATCAAAGAACCCATGCCTTTGCTGCGGCGAGAGTTCTTCACTGCCATATAGCGGATCTGACCTTCTAAGTCTGGCGTGATATAGAGACGACCAATCGCCATCGGACGACCTCGACCATCCACAATCATGCGATGATGACTCATGGCATCATATTCATCACGCTCTGAACCTACCGGCATACGCCATGGCTCACGCAGCATCTGCCAACGAAAATGGTAATACTTATTCAGTTGATTTTCGGTGGTCGGTGTTATGAGTTTAAACATGCTTATTCCTTTAAGCCTAAACCTGCAGCCAGAATGTCACTGGGCCATCATTAACCAAAGACACTTTCATGTCGGCTGCAAATCGGCCACGTCCCGTTGGTAACACAGATTCGCATTGGTCAGAAAAATAGTTGTAAAGACGCTCAGCATCTTCTGGATGAGCACCACGAGAAAACCCAGCTCGGGTGCCTTTTTTGGTATCGGCTGGCAGAGTAAACTGAGACACCACCAATACCTTCCCTTCTACCTGTTTCACGTTGAGATTCATTTTATCGTCCTCATCGCTAAAGACTCGATAAGTGGTCACTCGTTCCATCAAACGCTTGGCTTTGGCTTCATCGTCACCTTTTTCTACGCCTAACAGAACTAATAAGCCTTGTTCAATCTCACCCACTACTTGGCCATCAACACGTACGGCGGCTTCACTTACTCTTTGAATCAGGGCTATCACTGTTGTTTCCTTGTTCTGTTATTTTATCGTTATCGGTTGAGTGTATCATTTCTTGTGAACCACTCCACTGTTCGTGCTCTCCAAGCGCGGCTGTCACTTCAGCACCCACTAACACGATTAACCAACATAAATACACCCAAACAAAAAGAATCGGAATCGCTGCCAACGCACCGTAAATCAATTGGTAAGATGGAAATTGAGTAATGTAGGCCGCAAAACCTTTCTTACTCAATTCAAACAGCAGAGCTGCAACCAAAGAACCGGCAACGGCATGAGAAAAGTGTACCTTCTTGTTGGGAACCAACAAATACAAACCAAAAAACGCAAAGAAAGAGAGAATCAGAGGCAGTTTGCGAATAACGGTATTGAATGCACTCGATACCACTTCACTCTGTAGTAAGTTCAACGACGTCACGTAAGAGGTCGCCGCAATACTGGCACCGACTAAAATCGGCCCGAGAGTAAGCACCATCCAGTACATTGAGAAAGACAACACAGGACGCCGTTTTTTCTTTACTCGCCAAATGTAGTTTAGATTCTTATCAATATTAGAGATCAACATCAGTGCTGCTACAAACAGAAATACACTACCGACCGCTGTCACTTTCCCGGTATTAGCAACAAACTCTAACAACGCACCATGTACGGCATCCCCTGATGCAGGAACAAAGTTGGTTATGATAAAGTTTTGAATCACCAGACCAACATCTGCAAAGATTGAGAACGACGATAAGATCGAGAGCAAAACCGTCAACATCGGTACAATAGAGAGCAGAGTAATGTACGCCAAGTAACCCGCATTCACGTTGACCCTATCATGAGCCATCCGTGTGAGAAGATAGCGGGCAAACAGGATACTGCCCGTGACGGCTTTTTTTATCTTCAACTTGTAACTCCCTAGTAACTCGTTCATAGTCCTAATTCATTGATCGCTACTTAACTATAGCAAGCTAGAATGCCTTATTTAGCGATTATAGTCCCCTCTATTTTTAATCTTACTGGATGCTCGTCAGCTTAATTATTTAGCCATGGTCATATAGGGAGCCATAAGCATAAGATGATGTGTCGATCAAGTAAGCGGTAGTAGAGGGTCGAATGAATATCGAGCCGAACCAAGACAACTTAAGTACCCACTCATTATGAAACCTATCATTATTACTGGTGGCCCCGGAGCCGGAAAGACAACACTCATTGACGCCTTGGGTGATATCGGTTTTCCAATCTTCGCAGAATCTTCTCGCCAATTAATCGAACAGCAGAGCCAACTTGAGAACGGTATCTTACCTTGGTTAGACCTTCCAGGCTTTGCTCGCCTATGTTTAACCGTCATGAGCGAACAAAAAGACCAAGCCAATCAGCATCCAATTGCCTTTCTCGATCGCGCCATTCCCGATATCTGTGGTTATTTGTCTCAGGCTCGCCATGAGATTGACGAAGCCTACCGGGAAGCGAGCCAAGGCTATCACCGACAAGTCTTGTTCTGTCGTCCTGAAGCTTCAATCTATGTGCAAGATGATGTGAGACCTTATCCGTTTGAGGAGGCGCTAGAGATTCACCACGCGTTAGTAACCGTCTACCAAGAGCTGGGGTATCAGACAGTCGAAGTACCTTTTATGTCGGTGAAAGAGCGAGTTCAATTCGTTGAGCAGTACTTAGGTATCAAAAGCTAGATCCCCAACTCGGTCGTTCCTCCCTCTTGAGGATGACGAATACTTGAATGCTCTTCACATCTCTTTTCCCCCTATCTACTCCAATAGCACATAAAACAAAAGCCCCGAGCAGCTAGGCTACTCGGGGCTTTCTTACTTATTCTAAAACGTATTGCTTATGGCTAGAAGCGAGTCAGCGGGCAATTAAGCCTTAGCTGGACGTGCTGCACGTTTACGTTCGTTTTCAGTAAGCAGTTTCTTACGGATACGTACGTTTAGTGGCGTTACTTCTACTAGTTCATCTTCGTCGATAAACTCAAGAGCTTGCTCTAGAGTGTGGCGGATAGGTGGCGAAAGAACTTGTGCTTCATCAGTACCCGATGCACGAACGTTCGTTAGTTGCTTACCTTTCAGACAGTTAACTGTCAGGTCGTTTGAACGGTTATGAATACCGATTACTTGACCTTCATAAACTTCATCCGCGTGTTCTGTGAATAGACGACCACGAGCTTGAAGGAAGAACAATGCGTAAGTCAGAGCTTTACCTGTTGCGTTCGAGATTAGAACACCGTTGTTACGCTGACCAATGATACCGCCTTTGTGTGGACCGTAGTGATCGAACGAGTGGTAAATAAGACCAGAACCAGACGTCATTGTAAGGAATTCAGTTTGGAAACCGATAAGACCACGAGAAGGCATCATGAAGTCCATGCGAACACGGCCTTTACCATCTGGTGCCATATCTGTTAGCTCACCCTTACGTAGACCGATGCTTTCCATGATCGCACCTTGGTGCTCTTCAACGACATCGATAGTAACCGTTTCGAACGGTTCCATTTTCTGACCATCTTCTTCTTTGATGATTACTTCTGGACGAGATACTGCTAGCTCAAAACCTTCACGACGCATGTTTTCGATCAGGATAGAAAGATGAAGCTCACCACGGCCTGATACGCGGAAACGGTCTGGACTGTCAGTTTCTTCAACACGCAGTGCAACGTTATGAACCAATTCTTTTTCAAGACGCTCAAGGATGTTACGTGAAGTAACAAACTTACCTTCTTTACCCGCGAACGGAGAAGTGTTTACTTGGAACGTCATTGTTACTGTTGGTTCATCAACAGACAGTGGTTCCATTGCTTCAACATTGTTTACGTCACAGATAGTGTCTGAAATTTTCAGTTCACCAAGACCGGTAATTGCAATGATGTCGCCAGCGTTAGCTTGTTCTACTTCGTGACGCTCAAGGCCTAGGTAACCAAGTACAGTACCGACTTTACCGTTACGTTTTTTGCCTTCAGCATTGACGATAGTGACTTGTTGGTTTGGCTTAACCGAACCACGAGTAACACGAGCAACACCGATAACACCGACGTAAGAGCTGTAATCAAGTTGCGAAATTTGCATTTGTAGTGGACCGTCAAGGTCAACAGCAGGTGCTTCTACGGTATCAACAACAGCTTGGAACAATGGTTCCATGTTCTCGCCAGTTTCGCCTTCAGTCATTGTTGCCCAACCGTTTAGAGCTGAAGCGTAAACAACGGTGAAGTCTAGTTGCTCATCAGTCGCACCAAGGTTATCGAAAAGGTCGAATACTTGGTCCATAACCCAATCAGGACGAGCACCTGGGCGGTCAATCTTGTTGATTACAACGATTGGCTTAAGACCGTGTGCGAATGCTTTTTGCGTTACGAAACGAGTTTGAGGCATTGGGCCATCAACTGCGTCAACGATAAGCAGAACAGAGTCAACCATAGACATGATACGCTCAACTTCACCACCGAAGTCCGCGTGTCCCGGAGTATCTACGATGTTGATGCGGTAATCATTCCAGTTGATTGCTGTGTTCTTAGCAAGAATGGTAATGCCACGCTCTTTTTCGATGTCATTCGAATCCATGACACGCTCTTCAGCTTCACCACGAGACTCAAGAGTGCCTGACTGTTGTAGTAGTTTATCAACCAAAGTCGTTTTACCGTGGTCAACGTGCGCGATGATCGCGATATTTCTTAACTTATCAATCTGTGGAGTAGACATGGATTCTCGATTCACTCATAAAAGTAGCCGTCACTTATCTCAAAAGTTTGGATAATAACCGCTAGCTTGATTTAAAAAACGGTCAATAATATACCAGATTCTAGACAAAAACCCAGAAATATGTGATCTGAACCAAAGCTTTTTTCTTTGACTAGCAATGCCTATCCGCTTAACTTTGATTAGGCACCGTGTTGAGCAGACAAATTCGTCGGACTCTAAAAACCGCATCCCCCGCGAGTAACGAAGCAAAACTCCCGCAAAATGACAAAAGTGGATTGACAACTTAGGCAATTCATTGCTGAATGGTGTTCGCTTATGTCTCACATTGGTGCACAGACAAGCGCCTGCACCAACAAGGTGCAACTAGAGATCATTTTGGTGCAAAAACCAGATTAGGTCCAATCAAAAAATAAGTAAATCATTGAAGTTAATGGAATAATTTTTTTGGCACGTTTTTGGCTATAGGTAAATCAGCATCGATTAATGCACTTATAGACATTAATCAATGCTAGTTTCAACCGAATCGAGCTAATACAAAATTAATAACACTGGAGGTTATCCAAGATGTCAGTAGAAAATGTACTATCCCTGATCCAAGAGAACGAAGTTAAATTTATCGACTTACGTTTTACTGATACAAAAGGTAAAGAGCAGCATATCTCTATTCCTTCTCACCAAGTTGATGCAGACTTCTTCGAAGAAGGCAAAATGTTTGACGGCTCTTCAGTAGCTGGTTGGAAAGGTATTAACGAATCTGACATGGTAATGATGCCAGACGCAGCATCTGCTGTACTGGACCCATTCACAGAAGACGCAACGCTAAACATCCGTTGTGACATCCTAGAGCCTGCAACAATGCAAGGCTACGACCGTGACCCACGTTCTATCGCTAAACGTTCTGAAGAGTACCTACGTTCTACAGGTATCGCAGACACAGTTCTAGTTGGTCCAGAGCCAGAATTCTTCCTATTTGATGATGTTAAATTCTCAAATGACATGTCTGGTGCTTTCTTCAAGATTGATGACGTTGAAGCCGCTTGGAACACAGGTTCTGACATCGAAGGCGGTAACAAAGGTCACCGTCCTGGCGTTAAAGGCGGTTACTTCCCAGTCGCTCCTGTCGATTCATCTCAAGACATCCGCAGCGCAATGTGTCTAGTAATGGAAGAAATGGGCCTAGTTGTTGAAGCTCACCACCATGAAGTAGCAACTGCGGGTCAAAACGAAATCGCAACTCGCTTCAACACGCTAACAGCAAAAGCGGATGAGACTCAAATCTACAAGTACGTTGTACACAACGTTGCTCACGCATTTGGTAAGACAGCGACATTCATGCCTAAGCCACTCGTTGGTGATAACGGTTCTGGTATGCACGTTCACCAATCTCTAGCAAAAGACGGCGTTAACCTGTTTGCTGGTGACAAGTACGGCGGCCTATCTGAACTGGCACTTTACTACATCGGTGGTGTAATCAAGCACGCTCGTGCAATCAACGCGTTTGCTAACCCATCAACGAACTCGTACAAGCGTCTTGTACCTGGTTTCGAAGCACCGGTAATGCTGGCTTACTCAGCACGTAACCGTTCTGCTTCTATCCGTATCCCAGTAGTACCAAGCCCGAAAGCGCGTCGTATCGAACTACGTTTTGGCGACCCAGCAGCTAACCCATACCTATGCTACTCAGCAATGCTGATGGCTGGCCTTGACGGTATCAAGAACAAGATTCACCCAGGCGAAGCGATGGATAAAGATCTATACGACCTTCCTGCAGAAGAAGCAGCTGAAATCCCAACCGTTGCAGAATCTCTACAAGAAGCGCTAGCAGCGCTTAACGAAGACCGTGAGTTCCTAACAGCTGGCGGCGTATTCTCTGACGATTTCATCGATTCTTACATCACTCTGAAATCTGACGACGTACAACGTGTGAACATGGCGACACACCCACTTGAGTTTGAACTGTACTACTCAGTTTAATCTTCAGGAGAGATAAGCTAGTTCTTACTGCAACCTTGTAAGAATCGCTGACTAAATATTAGGCTCGCCTCGCAGGCGGGCCTTTTTTATATTCTTCCAACCTTCACTTCCTCGTAACATACCTTAAACAAAAGCCCTCAAAGGCTATCGCGCTACACACAATAAAATCAATAAAAAAATCAACGCCAAACGTGGAATCACCTAACGGTGAAAAGAGGCTAAAGATATGAAAAATATACTGTTCCTTATTGGGTTAACAGTCGCCCTTTCATGCTCTGCTCAAACGGTGTATACCTGGGTAGATCAAGATGGCGTGCTCCACTTCAGTGATAACCCTAGCGCTCAAGATGCCGAGGCTCTTCGCCTGCCAGATGTGCAAGCTTCAGCACCTGCTCCTAAATTTGAGGCCTCGACTCCGGTTGACGCCGCAGGTTCCTCTACAACTAAACTGCCAGCTAAAACCCAGCCAGAAACAGAAGCCACAGAGCGTGAGGTTCCCACTCAATTAGCCCTCACCATGTTGACTCCCGTTCATGAACAAACCATTCGTAGCAACCGCGGCTTAATCCCGATTCAGGTAGAGCTCAACCGAAAACTTGGTATAGGTGAACAATTACAATTGATGTTTGATGGCCGTCGCTATGGCGCCCCACAGACCCTACCGTATTGGGAATTAAAAGGCATCGATCGAGGCACTCACACCATTGCAATTCAAGCTCATCGAAGCGGCAAGCTTATTGCATCTACTAGTCCAGTCACCGTGTATTTACATCGGGCGACGCTCAAGTAGGCCAATGTGTCAAAAGAGACTGAATGACTTCTACTTTTCATCTAACCGAAGCCGCTTTCAGTGACTCTAATGAATTATCTTTAGCTTCGAATGGATATGCGCCATACTTGAACTTAGCTTCGCACCAGTTTGGTGCAGTGAGAAAACCCCCGTTCAAGGACGAAATTGTGAATCGATCAGCCAAAAGTGACAGCATAGAGACAGAGCATCTTTCCAGCGCCATTCTCGATAATATGGTGACTTCGACGTTGATGCTCGATGAACAACTGTATGTCCGATACGCCAATCCGGCAGCTGAACAGCTCTTTTCACAGAGCGCACGACGCATCGTTGATCATCCACTAAGCCAACTTATCCAACACGCCTCATTGGATTTGGCGCTTCTAACGCAGCCTCTCCAAAGTGGCCAGAGCATTACCGACAGTGACGTGACCTTCGTTGTTGATCACCGCCCACTGATGCTTGAAGTTACGGTTAGCCCAATATCTTGGCAGCGAGAGACACTGCTATTGGTTGAGATGCGCAAGATAGATCAGCAAAGACGCCTCAGCCAAGAGCTCAACCAACACGCTCAGCAACAAGCGGCTAAGCTGTTGGTGCGCGGGTTAGCACATGAGATAAAAAATCCGCTCGGGGGCCTAAGAGGTGCAGCGCAGTTGCTTGGAAAAATGCTGCCCGATCAGTCTCTCAATGAGTATACCCAGATAATCATTGAACAAGCCGATCGTTTAAGAGCCTTAGTCGACCGCTTGCTTGGCCCACAAAAACCAGGAACCAAGTCAGAAGAGAACCTTCACCAAATACTTGAAAAAGTCAGGCAGCTTGTCGAGCTCGAATCGGAGTCTACACTCGTTATTGAACGAGATTACGATCCTAGCCTCCCCGTAATTTTGATGGATTCTGCACAGGTAGAGCAAGCCATGCTCAATATTGTGAGTAATGCCGCGCAGATTCTGAAAGCTCAAGATTCAGGAAAAATCACCATTCGCACCAGAACGGTGCATCAAGCTAACATTCATGGGCAGCGACATAAGCTCGCCGCGCGAATTGAGATCAGCGATAACGGCCCGGGCATCCCCGATGAATTAAAAGATACGCTGTTTTATCCAATGGTCAGCGGACGAGAAGGTGGCACTGGATTAGGGTTATCGATATCTCAAAACCTGATCGATCAACACAATGGAAAAATTGACGTTGAGAGTTGGCCCGGTAACACCACATTCACGATTTATTTACCAATATAACTGAAGCTACATTTCCTAATTGAAAAGCGAGCCTGATAAGCCAAAACGACGACCGAAAAATAAAAACAACAATGATGATCACCATAGATTTAGCTGCAAAGGAATAAAATTATGAGTAAGGGATACGTTTGGGTCGTCGATGACGACAGCTCTATTCGCTGGGTAGTAGAAAAAACACTTTCATCTGCGGATATCAAGTGCGAAACATTTGCGGACGCAGAGAGCGTGTTACTTGCTCTTGAGCGTGAAACCCCTGATGTACTGGTTTCTGACATTAGAATGCCCGGTATTGACGGAATTGAACTGCTTCACCAGGTTCATCAACGATCCCCCGAGCTACCCGTGATCATTATGACCGCGCACTCTGATCTCGATGCGGCAGTGAATGCTTATCAAAAAGGCGCCTTTGAATACCTACCAAAGCCATTCGATATCGATGAAACATTGACCTTAGTCGAGCGAGCGATTGCGCATAGTCATGAGCAGAAACGCGAACAAGCCAGCGAAGTCGCCGAAGACAGCAACGCCCCAGAAATTATTGGTGAAGCTCCAGCGATGCAGGAAGTGTTCCGAGCCATTGGCCGTTTGTCTCGCTCATCCATTTCCGTTCTCATTAACGGTGAATCAGGTACCGGTAAAGAGTTAGTGGCGCACGCTCTGCACCGTCATAGCCCAAGAGCGAAAAAGCCCTTCATTGCCCTTAATATGGCCGCGATTCCCAAAGACCTTATCGAATCTGAACTGTTTGGTCATGAAAAAGGCGCCTTTACTGGCGCTAACAGCGTTCGCCAAGGGCGCTTTGAGCAGGCCAATGGCGGCACGCTCTTTCTTGATGAAATAGGCGATATGCCACTCGATATTCAGACACGCCTTCTGCGTGTGCTTTCCGACGGTCAGTTTTATCGTGTCGGTGGTCATTCTGCGGTTAAGGTCGATGTTCGCATTGTCGCAGCAACCCACCAAGATCTCGAACGATTAGTCCAGGAAGGTAGCTTCCGTGAAGACCTTTTCCACCGACTCAATGTCATTCGAATTCATATTCCGGCACTGCGTGAACGTAAACAAGATATCGAAAAGCTGACTCATCACTTTCTCGCCTCTGCCGCTGAAGAACTCGGTGTGGAAATGAAAACACTGCATCCCGATACCATTCTAAAACTGAATCAACTAAATTGGCCAGGCAACGTGCGTCAGCTCGAGAATATCTGCCGCTGGCTGACCGTTATGGCCAGTGGCAGTGAAATACTGCCTTCGGATCTACCACCAGAGCTATTAGAAGAGAAAGTCGTGCCCGCTTCAGGTTCGGGAGAGACCTGGCAACAACAGCTTGCAAATTGGGCAAAGTGTGAGCTTGATTCTGGAGAGAAAGAGCTGCTGACTTATGCTCTACCTGAGTTTGAACGCATACTGCTCGAGGCTGCGCTCGACTATACCAATGGACACAAACAAGATGCCGCTAAAGTCTTAGGATGGGGAAGAAATACCCTAACTCGCAAGCTTAAAGAACTGTACTAGACCTTATATGATTCTCAATGCATCTGATTTTTAAGAAAAAAAGGTTCGCTTGGCTAGCATAGTGTCGGTACAATTGCAGTACAGTATCTGGCCAAATTGTAACTAAAGATGTCCTTGAGAACACAAATCACACTGAGAACCGCCGTGGTTCTGCCCTTCGTGATGATTTTTCTAATCACTATGGGTGTAATGGTTTTCACTCAAAAACAAAGTTACAAAGAAATGGTGAGTGATATTAGCGCACGCCGGTTAATATCACTCACAAACAACGTAAATCAAAGCCTCTCTGAGTTTTTAGAAAAACCGTTTGAAGCCAATCTCTCGCTCAGCCAAAACATAGGCTACCATCACCTTTATCAAGCGGGAAACCTCAGCAAAGTCCAAGACTATATTCTTTATAAGTTCTCCAAGCACTTTCAGACTACTTCTCAAGTGGATGTGATTGGCTTTGGTTCAGAAGATGGTAACTACGTCGGTTTCCGTAAAGAAGCCAACAAAGGCTACACCTTGATGGTGCAAGACGAACGCACCAATGATCAGTTGGTCATTTACCGTGGCAGCAAAATTAGTGAAGACATTCGGTCGGTGATTTCAGATTACGATCCAAGAGTTCGTCCGTGGTACACCCCTGTTGTCGCAGAAAAAAAAGCATCATGGTCACCGATTTACGCCAATGCAGATGAACGTCAAGAGATCACCCTATCAGCGCTCGCTCCTGTCTATGACAACAACGAGTTTAAAGCCGTGATTGTCTGTGACATCAAGATCAATACCTTTAATGCATTCTTAAGAAACCTAAAAAGTAAAACTGATGCCTCTGTCTATATTATTGACCAACAACAACGTTTAATCGCACATTCTAGAGGCGGCAGTGTTGTCTCTTGGGGGACAGGTAGAACCAATAAAGGGCAACGTTTATTAGCGATAGAGAGTGCTAATCCAATAATACAAAAGAGCGCCAGCTACGTAGATAGAAACTCTTTACTTGAAAACATGGAAATACAACATTTCAACTTTACTCTGGATGGTGAACACTATTTCAATCAGATCACCCCTTATAAAGATAAATACGGTCTCACTTGGTTTATTGGGATGTCGATCCCTGAAAGCAACCTACTCGGTGAATTACCAGATAAGCAAAGAAATAGCTGGTTACTTGGATTATTACTGAGTTGTATTGGGATCGTCGCAGGGTTAATTGCCTTTAATCGTATTATCCAGCCCATCACTTCCACAGCCGACGCAGCGAAACGCCTCGCTAAGGGAGATTGGGACGGCAACATGCCAAAGCCAAGCAATATCTACGAAACCAGTATGTTAGTCGAAGCTTTCAATGAGATGGCCAAAAACTTAAAAGCATCGTTCCAACAGTTACAATCTCAACTTACCTATGACTCGTTAACCAAGCTATACAGTCGTGAAGGCTTTATTGATGCCGCAAAGAAAAAAGCCAAAATCGAAAAAGGTACCCTGTATTTAGTGGGTATTAATCGTTTTCGCGATATTAATGACAGCCTAGGCCACCAAAATGGCGACCAACTGCTGATCATCGCTGCGGCACGCTTGAGAGGAACACTACCTTCAGAGTACCTCTTGGCCCGCACTGGCGGTGATGAGTTCGCCATCTACGCACCGAACATCATCCAAGAGGCTGACGTGCAGATACTCGCCAACCGATTAGTTCAGACGTTTTCCTCTCCATTTGCTATGGAGTCTGAGAGTGTTGTCATCAAGATTTCTATTGGAGTGGTTAACGTCTCTAGCGACCAAGAGATCACATTATGTCTGCGAAATAGCAGCATTGCGTTAAGCAACGCAAAACAAGATAAAGCTAGCATCTGCATCTATGACCCAGAAATGAGAAAAGCCTCTAAGCACCGAACCAAAATGCTTGCTCGTATAAATAACGCTATCGAGCTGCAACAATTCGAACCCTTTTATCAGCCGATTATTGACCTTGAATCAGGCTCAACCATAGGGGCTGAAGCATTAGCTCGCTGGATAACAGACAAAGGGGTGATCTCACCGATCGAATTTATTTCTCTCGCGGAAGAGAGCGGGCTCATCTACGATATTGGTCAGCAGATTCTGCATAAGTCTTGTCGCGATACCGCAATCGCGATTGAGTCAGGAAAATGGAGTGAAGACTTCTCGATTCACGTTAATCTTTCCGTCGACCAACTCACAGAGAGCGGCTTCGTTGAGCTTGTCAAAAGCACATTGAATGAGACCAAGTTACCCGCTAAAAATCTCACATTGGAAATCACCGAGTCACGCATCATCGATAATGATCCAATGATCATCGACAACATGCTGGCTCTAAAATCGCTGGGGATCTCGATTGCAATTGATGATTTTGGCACCGGATATTCCTCGTTGGCTTATTTGCAGAAACTGCCATTTGATTGTCTTAAAATTGATCGCAGCTTTGTCAGCAAGCTGGATAAAGAGGGGATAGACCGCTCTATCGTTGCGGCAATCGCCAACATAACTAAGGGCTTTAAGGTCAATCTAGTTGCAGAAGGGGTTGAAACTCAACAGCAGGCTGAATTGCTAAAGCAGCTACAATGTCCACAAGCACAAGGCTTCTTATACAGTCGACCAGTTCCATTTGAACAATGGCCAGCCAATCTAACAAATATCCAAAAAAACACCTAAAAAGCACAGTCGAACTCAAGAAAATAATGGGATTCACTAAGCCCAGAAACAAAAATGCCAGCGGAATGCTGGCATTTTTATGTCTCGATTTTCGCTCAAACCATTAGATCACACGAGAGAATTGTTGCTGGCGCGCTTTGGCTCGTAGGTATTTATCAAAACACATACAGATATTACGAATCAACAAACGGCCACGCAAAGTCACGCGAATGGCTTTGTCATCGACTTCAACCAACTCATCGTTAATGAAGGTTTGCAGTAGTGCCAAATCCTCTTTGAAGTAATCATTAAAGCTCACCGAAAATTCAGACTCAATCATGGTTTTATCAAGCTTAAAGTTACAGATAAGCTGTTTAATCACTTCTCTACGTAATAGATCATCACCATCAAGAGAAACCCCTCTCCAAAGTGCATGTCGTAGGTCATTCACCTGAGCATAATACTTCTTCAACTCTTTTTGGTTTTGCGCGTAAGCATCCCCCACCATAGAGATAGCCGAAACACCGAAACCAATGAGGTCCGCTTCCCCTTGGGTGGTATAGCCTTGGAAGTTCCGATGCAGAATGCCTTCACGCTGTGCAACCGCTAGCTCATCTTCAGGTAGTGCGAAATGATCCATGCCGATGAACTGGTAGCCCGCACCGGTTAACGTCTCAATAGTATCTTGTAAGATCGCCATCTTCTCTTTCGCTTCTGGCAGATCTTCATCTTTGATTTTGCGTTGAGCTGCAAACAACTGTGGCATATGTGCGTAGTTAAAGACCGATAAGCGACCCGGTTTCATTTCAAGTACTTGCTTCAATGTTTCAGCAAACAGTGCTTGAGTTTGTTTGGGCAATCCGTAGATCAAATCTAGGTTCGTCGAACGGAACCCTAGCTCTTTCGCACGTTGAACCATGGCAATAATAAACGCTTCATCTTGCTCACGGTTAACCAGCTTTTGTACTTCTTTATTGAAATCTTGAACACCAATGCTGAGACGGTTAAAGCCTTCGCTGCGCAAGTGGTCCAATACGTCTAACTCTATCTCGCGAGGGTCCACTTCAATACTGATTTCAGCATCAGCTGTAAAATTAAATTCATCACGCAGAATCATCATCAAGCGAGTAATTTGCGCTTTGGTTAAAAATGTCGGAGTACCACCACCAAAATGCAGCTGCGTCACCTCACGACCATTCAACAAAAAAGCTCGCTGACGAATTTCGTGCTCAATCACATCTAAGTATTCGTCCGCTTTATGCGAGTGACGAGTAATCACTTTGTTACAGCCACAGTAGTAACAAAGTTTATGACAGAACGGAATATGCACATAAAGAGAGAGTGGACGCTCAGGGTATTGCGCACACGCCATGTCGTAATCCGCGACGGTAAACGCTTCATGAAACTCCAACGCCGTTGGGTATGAGGTGTAGCGAGGTCCCGAATAGTTGTACTTATTTAAGATCTCTTGATCCCAAACGATTTGCTGATTCGTTGTTAATGGCTTGCTCGACATAGCGGTACTTCCAATTAAGATCCGCGAGAACCTAAGGTCTCTCAAATCATTTTACATACATTAAAATATAGACGGGTTATTTTGCCACACGACCGATTAGGCCGTTTCAAGACAAAATCTTTTTTTCAGATAAAAGCTCAGAACTGCTAGCTTGATCACTAACAATGCACCGAAATAAAAAGGCGCAAAAGGTAAGAAGGCTCATTTAACCCTATCCACAAGGGTAAGGTGTATTAAACAAGCCTCTAAATTTAAAAGTCTCAGCGACTAGATCATCTGAATGTTGATTTGGTTGTTGAGAGGTTTAACCTTCTCCTGCAACCTTTTCAAATCCTCGATAACCGCATCATTCAAGCGAGTCTCTGCCTTATGGCGAGTGAGATTCTGCTGCATGCGTGCTTTCTTCGTCAGTGCCTGTCTTGCCTCTCCGCGAGCCATATCTTTTACGATATGGTACAGCTCAGAAAGAGCAGGATACTCAGAATCAAAGTCAACACGCTCATCACCCTGAACATTATCCATAATGATACACACTCGGATACTGATCTCAGGTAAGTCACATTGCCCTTGAATGCCCGCTAAGCACAAAGTATTTACGTTTTCGTAAATCTTCGCGTTACGTTTTTCAATAGCAAGTGCTTGATGCTGCTTTTGCAACTCCGTCTGCTTCTTCACTTGAAGTAGAAGGTAACCTGCGTAAGAGCCCAAGCCGAGAATGATAATTCCACCAGCAATTGCTAATAAGGTTACGTTCATTGGCTATTAACCTTTAAAGCTGTCTAAGTCGAAATCTTCAAATTGAGATAGCAAGTCTTCGTCAGAGCTTGCTTTCTTCTTCGAGGCAACCGGTGCTTCTTCGAACATCTCTTCTTCATCGTCTTCTGGCTCTAGCAGACCTAAACGGCCCATTAGATGTTCGATGCGATCAAGTTTCTCATCAACAAACTTCTGCAGACCGGCACCTAGGTTTTCACCATTTTCGATACGATCGAGTAGTATGTTCAGTTGAGCATCATTCTCAAGCATCTCTAACTCTTGTTCGTTAGATAGCTTGCGCTCTTGTTTCGTCGGCTTCTTCGCCGGTTCAACGATAAGCGGGATTTTTTTCTTGCTGCCTAAACGAGGGTCACGAGCTTGTGCAGCTTTACGCTGTTTTGCTTCGCTACCATCTGAGTGACGGCTGCCAGACTTCAAGCCTTTACGCTTTTTAACCCGCTTACGTTCACGACCTTCAACATCAGATTCACTACGGTTACGAGTAACCATAGGTTCCGGAGCGCCAAGTGCTCCCGGCTTTCTTGATTTCTTACTACGACCCATTACTGCACTTTCCTCAGTAAAATTACATCATTTCCAAAAAATTCTAGTTCGAGCTTATCCCGCTCTGCCAAAAACTGGAATGTTTGACGACTAAAGAAGACGACATGTGTCGGGTCATTCTTGTAGTGCCAACCAGCAAACGCGTCTACGTCTATTACTAGCTTAGTCATAAGACCAATCCAGCCCTTGGGTTTAACTAAATTCAACCATTGCTGCCACACTTTGTCTGGGTGATAAAGATGCTCTATCACCTCCGTGGCAGTCATAAAGTCATACGTTTTTTCCAACACAGAGGGTTCTGGCTGGTAATAGATATCGTACAACTCCATGGTGTGTCCGGCTTCTTCTAACATAATAGATAGCGTAGGGCCTGGGCCACAACCAAAATCCAACCCGTGTGAGTTAGATGAAATTTTGTTTGTTAGTGGATCCGCGATGCGAGATAGAAAACGGCGATAACCTGCATCACTAGGATCGTTCTCATGGAGATCATAGTGTGCTTTTTCTTCTTTTGCTTCTAACCTTTGTTCAGGTTTAACAAATACCAGTTCACATTGCTGACACTGCAGATAGGCTCTGCGTTTGTCTTCAAAATAGTGATTCACGCCTTGGTGGTGGCATAAGGGACAAGTATACATAGCACATCCTTAAACAGGGATGCGAAACATACCAGAAACTGAGTTTATAGTGGAGAGGTATTGAGTGTTTTTTCATCAAATCAATAAAAAAAGCGATGGGAAAACCTATCGCTCTCTAAATCTGCCTATATCGGCCAAAATTTGCATACTCAACTTGGTACACAAATCTCCATTTGTTATTGGTGCTTTCCATGCCAAATTTGTTTGTTGTTCATCGTCCTGATGAGTTTTGGCTATCCTTTTCTAACACCTTGTTGCTGGGCTATCCTAGCCTGATCCGTTTCTGTCTATACCGTTAGACTAGATGACCATCCGTATCTAAGTCAGCTCCTAGCTGATGGCCGTTACTTTACCCGGTTACAAAAAGACGACAAGAGCGCAACTTCACACTTTCGACAACAATCGCTGGTACATTGGTGGATGAAGTACAAAAACAGAATGCATGCGTAATAATACAAATGAAAACGCCCCGACCATGACTGATCGGGGCGTCTCTTCAATCTTGCTCCAACGTACATGCCTTAACTCAGGCTAAGAGCAAGAGGCCGACAAATTAGTGTAAACCACCAACATACTTCGATAAGGTGTCAATATCTGCATCCGTTAACTTTTTAGCAACATCACGCATCATCGCATTCATGTCGTTATTACGGTTACCATCGCGGAATTTCTCAAGTTGAGCCTTGATGTAATCAGCGTGTTGGCCTGAAATTTTAGGAAAACCAGAAAGTTCGGTACCATTACCACGTGGGCCGTGACAAGCAATACACGCCGTTAAGCCGCGTTCTGCGTCACCTGCTGTGTAAAGAACCTTGCCTTCATTGACAACATTTTCAGGTGTAGAGTTACTCGAAATCGGTAGAGAAGCATAGTATGCCGCTAGGTCTGCCATATCTTCTTCAGACAAAGGCATCGCCATTGCACTCATGACGGGATCATAACGACCTTGCTTACCACCACTCGTCATACCGAGCTTAAGCTCTTTTAATTGCTTATCTAGATACCTCTCATGTTGACCTGCCAGCTTAGGATACTGAGTGATCAGACTGTTGCCGTCAGCAGCGTGGCAGGCAACACAGGTTTGTGATTTGGCTTTACCAGCTTCAATACTACCTTGAGCCCATACAGAGCAGCTGGCTAAAATACTCAAAATTAGCGCTAATTTCTTCATGACATTCCATTATAATTATCAAGCTTCCAATACCACTCTATGTTGCCACTCATGGTACAATAGGCGGCCTTATGCCGAGCACAGTTATTTTACACAAATTCACAAAAAAGTAATCAATCGACTACACAAAGTCGAGATGGAGTTAACAGTGAGCGTAAAAATTCATTATCAAAACACGCATTTCATTACCAGTGCACCTGATATTCGTCATTTACCAGAAGACGAAGGGATCGAAATTGCGTTTGCAGGACGCTCCAATGCTGGTAAATCAAGCGCGCTAAACCGCGTGACAAACCAAAAAAGTTTGGCGAAAACCAGTAAAACCCCAGGTCGAACTCAGCTAATTAACCTATTTAAGGTTACCGATGGCTGTCATATCGTCGATTTACCTGGGTATGGTTTCGCTCAAGTACCGCTTGAGATGAAGAAAAAATGGCAGAAGTCTCTAGGCGAATACCTACAAAGACGTGAAAGCCTAAAAGGTTTAGTGGTGTTGATGGATATCCGTCATCCTATGAAGGACCTTGACCAACAAATGATCTACTGGGCTATCGATAGCCGCATTCCAGTACAGGTGTTGTTAACAAAAGCGGATAAACTGAAGAGTGGCGCCCG
Source organism: Vibrio minamisatsumaniensis (assembly GCF_050337445.1). Taxonomy (NCBI): domain Bacteria; kingdom Pseudomonadati; phylum Pseudomonadota; class Gammaproteobacteria; order Vibrionales; family Vibrionaceae; genus Vibrio; species Vibrio minamisatsumaniensis. The sequence goes on from NZ_JAKJSY010000012.1 coordinate 56,353, forward strand.
TAAAGCACAGCTCCTAAAGGTCCGTAACGATGCAAAATCTTTCGGTGGTGATGTTGCGGTGGATGTCTTCTCTTCAATGAAGGGCATCGGCGTAGACCAACTGCGTGCCAAGATGGATGAGTGGTTTGCCCCAGCACTTGCTGATCAAATCATTGATGAGTTAGCGGACGAAGAGCACAACGACTCAGAGTAATTCCTCTACTTATCGCTATAGGTTAGAGCACTGACAACACGTGATTTAGCCTTATCAATGCCCCTCCTTATATAGGTGGGGTATTTTTTTGCCCAAAAATTAGTGAGTTAAGCCTAAGTTTTTAGTGTTAAAGATCGGATTTAGCCACTAAAACCAATAGAAGTGAACCATACTAAAAGACACATCTAAATAATCAGAACAATGAGAAAGGAATACTCATGTGGAAAACACCATTGGCCATCATTGCACTTATGCTGGTCTCACTGACAGGATTTGCCTCTGAAGCAGAACAAGAACAAGCCCCACTGATCAATGTCGATATGACCTTAGACTTAGATGGCATGGAAAAGTACGCCCAAGATGCGAGTGAGTCTCTTGAGGTGATATCGCAATCTTTACAAGCGATAGTCAACAACCCCAACCTAAGTGGCGACCAACAACAAGCCCTCAATCAAACCATTGAAAGCATCAACAAGTTTGCGACCTCTACCAAGACATCACTCCATCAACTACCACAAGCCATAGACCAATCTCGACGCGCCTTCAAACAAACCAGTCAAGTTCTGTTGGATGATATCCAGACCAAAATCATCATTGCATTGGCCGCCGTCATCGCTGTCATTATTATCGCTTTAACCGCCATCTATCTACTTATCCTGAAACCCATGCAGCAAACCTTAGTGAAAGCGACCAACAATATCTCTTCGATGGCACAATCCATCCAGATCACCGCCGAAGCTCTGAAATACAGCACCGAGAAGCAACAACAAATAATGGATCACATTGAGCATTCACCGACTCAATATACAAATAAAGAAAACGCTGTTGATCAATGATTGATGATGCACTTGTAACATAAAAGTTATTTCACAATTCAAAGCAACCAGTCTGAATGTGGATTTAAATTACTAATTCCTGATCGAATTCCAGAATTAGGATAAATTGAGTGTGAATTGAGGTGTTGAAAAAGAACAAGCAAAGGCATTAAAAAGGCAGAATAATGGGGAGGAAACGAATAGCTTGGACATTTTTCTTTCGCACAAGAAAAAACGCCCCAGCCAAATGCTGGCTGGGGCGGCTGAATCAGCCTAATCCAATAACGTGAAACAAAAGGTCTGAAAGATAGAACATCTTACCTCTGTACCCTACGAGATTTAATGTACAACAACTGCTCAGAAATGAAAACAATTTTTGTAGTTTTTTTTCATGAATGTTTTATTAAAACACCTAAATTCTTATTTTGGCCCAACTTTATTTTAGACAAAAAAAGCCAGTGTTTGTGCACTGGCTCATACTAATTTAGGTAATAAGGTCAAAAATTGATTAGTGGGCTTGATCCCAATTGTCACCGTGACCCGCTTCCGCAACTAACGGTACGGCTAGATCCGCGGCTGACTCCATCAATTCTTGTACTTTACTTTCAATTTCGGCTAAAGAAGATTCTTGAACTTCAAAGACCAATTCATCGTGTACTTGCATCAGTAGTTTCACACGACCATCACCTTCCGCTTGAATCCACTCATCCACCAACAACATTGCTTTCTTGATGATGTCTGCCGCTGTACCTTGCATTGGCGCGTTGATTGCCGCACGTTCAGCCGCCTTACGACGCATGCCATTACGAGATTGAATTTCAGGAAGATGCAGGCGACGACCATAAATGGTTTCTACAAAGCCTTGTTCTGACGCTGCACTGCGTGTGTCTTCCATATACTGCATTACACCAGGGTAACGCTCGAAGTAAGTATCCATGTAGTGCTGTGCTTCGCCACGAGGAATACCCAGTTGCTTAGCCAAGCCAAAGGCACTCATGCCATAGATAAGACCGAAGTTAACGGCTTTAGCACGACGACGCTGCTCCGTCGTGACCTGCTCAATATCAACACCAATGATCTCAGCCGCCGTCGCTGCGTGGATATCTTTACCTTGTTGGAATGCCTCCAGAAGCGCTTTATCACCCGAAAGGTGCGCCATGATACGCAATTCAATTTGAGAGTAATCGACCGCTAGAATCTTCCAACCATGTTGTGCAACGAATGCTTGGCGGATACGACGACCTTCTTCATTACGAATTGGGATGTTCTGTAGGTTTGGATCGGTCGAAGACAAACGACCCGTTGCTGTCACCGCTTGGTGATAAGACGTATGAACACGACCCGTTTCAGCGTTGATCATCTTCGGTAGTTTATCTGTGTAGGTAGACTTGAGTTTCGCAAGACCACGATACTCAATGATCAGCTTAGGTAGCGGGTAATCAAGAGCCAGCTCTTGCAGCACTTCTTCGTTGGTTGAAGGGGCACCTGATGGCGTTTTCTTGATAACAGGCAGACCCATTTTCTCAAATAGGATCGCTTGCAGCTGTTTTGGCGAGTTCATGTTGAACTCTTGCTCTGCAATCTCGTAGGCTTTCTGTTCTAGCTCATCCAGACGAACCGCAATCTCTTGCGATTGAGCACCTAGCAACATGTCATCAATGAATACGCCAGTACGTTCAATGCGAGACATAACAGGGATCAGCGGCACTTCAATGTCTTCATAGATGGCTTTTAGCTTTTCATCTTGTTCAATGTTTTCCATCAAACGGTTATGAAGACGTAGTGTCACGTCCGCATCTTCTGCCGCGTATGGCGACGCTTCACCCAGCTCAATCTGGTTGAAAGTCAGCTGTTTCTTACCTTTACCTGCGATTTGCTCAAATGAAATGCAGCTGTGCTGTAGGAAACGCAGCGCTAGGCTGTCCATATCATGCTTACCACCTACGCTATTGAAAACGTAAGACGCTAACATGGTATCGTGTTTGATGCCTTTCATCTCGATACCGTAGCGTGCTAGCACGCTCATATCGTACTTCAGGTTCTGACCGACTTTCGCTTGTGCATCATCTTCAAGAATCGGCTTAAGCTGTTCTAGTACCCAATCGCGATCCAGCTGCTGTGGTGCATCTAGGTAATCATGGGCAACCGGTACGTAAGCGGCAACGCCTTCTTCGGTCGCGAATGACAGACCAACGAGGTTCGCCACCATGTAATCTAGGCTGTCTGTCTCAGTATCAAAAGCAAACACTTCAGCCACTTTCAGTTTCTCTAGCCAAACATTGAATGACGCTTCATCGAGAATCGTTTCGTAGTTACTGCGATCAATGGTCACAGCAGACGTATTCATCTCTGCTGTAGACGTTGTTGCAGAAGCATTGCTGCGCACCGCACCAGTCCTTTCATCCGCTTCAACCACACCGCTGCCGCCTTCAAGCAGCTCGTTTAGCCAAGATTTGAAGACCAGTTGACCGTATAGCTTAATTAGCTCATCGGTGTTTGGTTGAGTTTTTACGAGTGACTCAGGCGTCTCTTCAAGCTCAACATCCAGTTTGATTGTTGCAAGCTCATAAGACATCTCAGCGTTGGCTTTATTATCAATCAGCTTCTTAGCCATGGTTTTCGAACCACGGAAGCCAAGAGCGGCAATATCATCAAGATTTTGATACAACTTTTCGATACTACCAATGCCTTGCAGCAGAGCCGTCGCAGTCTTGTCACCGACACCCGGAACACCTGGGATGTTATCGACTTTATCGCCCATCAGCGCAAGGTAGTCGATAATCAGCTCTGGCGGGATGCCAAACTTCTCAATCACGCCTTCACGATCCATTACTACGTTGGTCATGGTGTTGATCAGAGTAACGTTGTCATCGACAAGCTGCGCCATATCTTTATCGCCGGTACTAATCAGCACAGGCATACCCATCGCAGAAGCTTGAGAAGCCAGCGTACCGATCACATCATCCGCTTCAACGCCGGGAATAGAGATAAGTGGCAAACCCATTGCGCGAATCACATTGTGCAAAGGCTCAATCTGACAACGAAGATCATCTGGCATCGGTGGACGATTTGCCTTGTACTCTGGGTACATGTCATCACGGAACGTCTTTCCTTTCGCATCAAAAATCACCGCAATACGATCAGAAGCAAATTGACGCATCATGCTGCGCAGCATGTTAACGACACCGTAGACAGCGTTGGTTGGGATCTCACCATTGCTCATGGTACCAGGGTAAGCATGGAACGCGCGATATAGGTAAGAAGAGCCATCGATCAGAATCAATGGATTATCAGGAATACGAGCCATAATGTTTGTGTATCCAGTCAGTACAGAAATTATCTGTTAAGAATGCCACGTCTGTTGGTTGGATTCTACGTTGTCGATCCGCATCCGTTGACTCGGTTGTGTTGGATATCATCGATTTATTGTTATTTTTTGTTCTTAGACATAAGCGTTCTGTGGATAACTCTGTTTATATTATTTACCCACCTTGTTGAAAACTAGGCATAACAAACAACAAAACGCCACTAAACCACTGAAAATAAATAATAAATTTATAGATCGAACAGGTGATCAACGATCTTTTTACGATCTTGGATTGTGGAAAAGAAAACTGATGACGTTTTATTCATAAAAATATGTGCTACTAAATATGCATCTTGTTGAAATTGAGACATAAAAAAGCGACACCCGGAGATGTCGCCTAGCAAAAAATGGTAAAGCCCTTCAAATTGAATACCGCAGCTTGACCTAAAAGCTATAAATTACACTGGAAGCAATGTGAGCAATGTCGTGTCAAAAAGAACTGAGTACAAGTTCGCGAGAATTCTGTTAAGTCACCAAGTCGAGACCTAACTACTTAACATCCTTGTGAACATCCCTTCACTCCCTAAGACAAGGTTAATAATAATGATTCTCACTTAATAATCAACAGTTAAATAATAATGAATATCATTTAACTCATGTGCCGTTAACGACAGCGCTCAAATTTGCTTCAAAAAATGGATTCTATGGTCATTAATATCTTCTTTTTCTTCAAGTTTTTCGATTCGGTAACCGTTTCTCAATAACAGACGCAACATCGCGGGGAACTGGTTATGAGATTTAACTTTTAACTGCTGGTAACCCTGTTGTTGTGCCCACTGTTCCTGAGCATCTAATTGTGCCTGTCAACGCCTTTTTTCCTCGCGAGCGGTGACACGCCACCCAACCAGCTGTAAAAAGCATCTTGATCCAATTCATAGCCGATCTTAAAACCAAGCAGCACGCCAGCTTCTTCAGCAACGAGGATCAAACTTTTTTTACCCGCTAAGCGCTCAGATAAAGACGTTACACTCTCTTTTTTGGCAAACTCGGGGATCTTTTCAACAACAGAAACAACCTCTTCTAATGAGCCTTCACGTACGACAACTGACATCTTATCCATCCTCATAAACGAAAGGGCTGGCACAATGGCCAACCCTTTTACTGATCACTTAAGTGAGATCTACACGGTTACTTTTCTTTTAAGTGCTCTGCGGCTTGTGCATGGTCTTCTGCAAGCCACTCAGCCACATCTTTAGCAAAGTAAGTGAGAATGCCATCCGCACCAGCGCGCTTAAAGCACAGCAGTGACTCCATGACGGTTTCACGCTCTTTAAGCCAACCGTTTTGAATCGCCGCTTTGTGCATCGCGTACTCACCAGACACTTGGTATGCAAATGTCGGCGCTTGCAGTTCATGCTTCACACGGCGCACGATATCTAGGTAAGGCATGCCAGGCTTAACCATCACCATGTCCGCACCCTCATTAAGATCCATCGCAACTTCGTGAATCGCTTCATCGCTGTTCGCAGGATCCATTTGGTAGTTCTTCTTGTTACCCCCTTTCAGGTTCGAACTACTGCCGACTGCGTCGCGGAATGGGCCGTAGTAGCACGATGCGTATTTCGCAGAGTACGCCATAATCTGAGTATGAATATGACCCGCTTCTTCTAACGCTTCACGGATCTTACCAATACGACCGTCCATCATATCTGACGGAGCAACCACATCCGCACCGGCTTCAGCGTGTGATAATGCTTGCTTGATCAAGACTTCCGTCGTCTCATCATTCATCACGTAGCCATTTTCATCAATGATGCCGTCTTGGCCATGTGTCGTAAACGGGTCTAGCGCGACGTCTGTAATCACACCCATGTTTGGCACATGCTCTTTTAATGACCGTACGGCACGTTGTACCAAACCTTCAGAGTTATGGGCTTCAGCCGCACACAAGCTTTTAGCATCTTGATTCACAACGGGAAATAGAGCGATCGCAGGAACACCCAGCTTAGAAAGGTAATCTGCCTCCTCAAGCATAAGGTCGATCGACAGGCGTTCAACCCCCGGCATGGACTCTACAGACTCGCGACGGTCTTTACCCATTAGGATAAACATTGGGTAGATCAGATCATCCACAGACAATTGATTTTCTGCCATTAGGCGACGGCTAAAGTCGTGCTTACGCATGCGGCGCATACGGCGACCTGGAAATTGACCTTGAATTGAAACAGACACTAGATTCTCCTTGCCTAGTCTAAGTACCGAAATACTTAGATATGAAAAGTGCTAAATACAGGCAAAAGCATATCACTGATGGCTCAGGACGCTAGCAGTAAAATATGAAACCCACTCAAAAACAGCGATAAATAGCAAAAAATGACCTTATACTCACACTGCCGTATACTCATGGCAACTCAGTAAAGACCGCTTTCAGGATAAAACAATGATCGACACCCATGCTCATATTTACGCGAGTGAATTTGATGAAGACCGCGAACAAGTGGTGCAGCGCGCACTGGCTCAAGGGATTGATACCATTTTATTGCCGAACATCGATTTAGAATCTATCGAACCCATGTTAGCGACGGAAGCTCAGTTTCCTGACGTGTGCCGTTCAATGGTGGGCTTACACCCTTGTTATGTGGATGCGAATATCGAGCAAACTCTGAAAACCATTCGCGCTTGGTTCGATAAACATGACTTTATCGCGGTGGGTGAGATTGGTATCGACTTGTACTGGGATAAAACCTACAAGGCTGAACAAGAGATGGCGTTTGTGACTCAACTGCAGTGGGCAAAAGAGCTCGATCTACCCGTGGTGATCCACACTCGTGATTCCATTGAAGAGACACTGGCCCTACTTCGTAAACAACAAGATGGCAGTTTACGCGGCGTGTTCCATTGTTTTGGCAGCCGCTTAGAGGACGCTCAAGCGATCAACGAGCTAGGCTTTCATTTAGGTTTAGGCGGCGTATCGACTTTTAAGAACTCGGGGATGGATAAGGTAATCCCACACCTAGATATGAATTACGTCATCCTAGAGACAGATTGCCCTTACTTAGCACCAACACCCAATCGCGGCAAACGCAATGAGCCAGCCTACACAGAATTGGTGGCAAAACGCATCGCCGAATTACGTGGAATGTCTCTTGAAGAAGTCGAAAACATAACTACCGCAAACGCTAAGCGATTATTTAAATTGTGAACATTCACTAATCAGTAAGTGTTTTGAATTCATTTGAGAAAGCTAAGTGATGTGGATGTGTCACCATTCACAACACTGACAACGTCGATAATGAAGAAAAGTAAAAAAGCGACCCGAATCCTAGGTCGCTTTTTTATTGGGTGATTGTTGCTAAAGAGCACTAACGACGATGCTCTCACTGTAGAATTACGATTCCGCTTCTTCTTCATCAGCATCTGATTTGCGTACATAAAAACGCGCGAAGAACAGACCAATCTCGAACAGAATACACATTGGAACAGCCAACAGTGTTTGCGAGATCATGTCAGGTGGCGTGAGCATCATACCAACAATAAACGCCCCGACCACAATGTATGGACGCTTCTCAGCCAATGCTTTTGGTGTCGTCGCCCCAGTCCAACACAACAAGATAATCGCGACAGGCACTTCAAAAGCGATACCAAAGGCAAAGAATAACGCGAGTACAAAATCAAGATAACTTGATATATCTGTTGCGAACTCGACGCCACCCAATGATATAGCAGTAAAAAAGCTAAATATTAACGGGAATACAATGAAGTAAGCGAACGCGACACCACAGTAAAACAGCAATGAACTTGAAGCCAATAATGGCATGATCAAGCGCTTTTCATGTTTGTATAAACCCGGCGCAACAAAGGCCCACACCTGATACAAAATAAACGGAACCGTGAGAAAAATAGCCGCGATTAAGGTCAATTTTAAAGGTGTAAAAAATGGTGACGCAACATCGGTTGCGATCATCGTCGCACCTTCAGGTAATCGATCGACCAAAGGGGCTGAGACGAACTCATAAATATCATTAGCAAAATAAATTAGCCCAACAAAGACAACCAGAACCGCGACAATCGATCGCAATAAGCGATTACGCAGTTCCAAAAGATGGCTAATTAAAGGCTGTGTCTGCTCAGTCGAAGACATGTCAAACCTCTTAAACAGGAAGATCGAAAAGGAGCCACCGGTATACTCATCAACACAAGTATCTGGTGACTCTTGATAGCGAAACTATTCGGCTTTCTTATCTGACGGTGCTGAGGCTTCGCTGTTGACCTGAATAACTTCAGGCTCCGCAGTTTCGGTGATACTAGATTCAGTTTCACTTAGCTTATCAGACTCGGGCTTAGCATACGGACGTTGAACCTCAGCAGCTGCCTGCTTGAGTTCATCCACCGATGCCTTTAGGTCTGGAGATAAATCTTCCATTCCCATTTTTTCCGCCTTACGTAGGTTTTCTTGCAGCTCTTGTACCTTAAGCTCGTGAGAAAGTTCATCTTTCACACTGTTTGCCATGCTTTTCGCTTGCCCAATAAATTTGGAGACACTACGAATCGCAACCGGCAAACGCTCAGGCCCTAAAACCACTAACCCAACGACAGATATTAATACCAGTTCCCAAAAACCGATATCAAACACGACTTATGCCTGCTCTTTGTCTTTCTTTGTTTCAGCACCTGTCTCAGCGTTCGCGGCTGTTTTCTGCTGTTCAATGTTCTTAGGTTCAAAGTCTGCATCTTTCTTATCTGCAGGCTTGTCGTCTTCGCTCATCGCTTTTTTGAAGCCTTTCACTGCTGAGCCTAAGTCACCACCCATACCACGTAGTTTCTTAGTACCGAATAGCAAAATTACAATTACAGCAATGATTAGAAGTTGCCAAATACTGATACCACCCATTGTCATTGTCCTCGGGTCTGTCTACACATAAAAAATATTAGGAGAGTCTACGGTCTATCGACGGTAAGCTCGCCAACTTAGCAGCCAAAATGCGACACCTGCGATGCCACCGCCCATAGATAGCTGCTCATAAGGGCTTGAAATTAATATTGCGGAGCATACGACTAAAGTGGCTCCAACACCAAATAAAAACTTTCCAGTCGCTTGTTGGCGTTTGTTATCTTGGTAACCTTGATATAGCTGATCCATTCTTTGGTTCATCGCTTTACCCTGGCGCAAACTGTCATAAAGTAACTCTGGCAGCTCGGGCAATTTTTCTGCCCAAAATGGTGCACGCTCTTTAACTGCGTTGATCACAGCTTGCGGCCCCACCTGATTCATCATCCAAGTTTCAAGGAAAGGCTTAGCCGTTGCCCACAAATCCAGCTGTGGATACAACTGACGACCAAGGCCTTCCACATACAACAACGTTTTCTGCAGAAGCACCAACTGAGGTTGAACTTCCATGTTAAAACGTCTTGCTGTATTAAATAAGTTTAGCAACACATGGCCAAATGAGATCTCACCAAGTGGTTTTGCAAAAATCGGCTCACACACCATACGAATCGCGAATTCGAAATCGTTGACATTAGTGTCGTGTGGCACCCAACCCGAATCGACGTGAAGCTCAGCCACTTTGCGATAATCTCGATTAAAGAACGCCAACAGGTTCTCAGCTAAGTAACGCTTATCTTCGCTGTTGAGTGTGCCAACAATGCCACAATCCAAACCAATCCACTGAGGGTTTTCTGGGTTTTCTGGGTTAACGAATACGTTACCTGGATGCATGTCTGCGTGAAAAAAGCTGTCGCGAAACACCTGAGTGAAAAATACCGTCACACCGCGCTCAGCCAGTAATTTCATGTTGGTGCCGTTGGCATTTAGCGTTTCAATATCAGAGACTTGAATACCGTAGATTCGTTCCGACACCATCAGGGTTTCACTGCTTAAATCAGGGATAACCTCTGGAACATACAACTCTTCACTGCCTTCAAAATTACGTCGCAATTGAATCGCGTTTGCTGCCTCTCGGCGTAGGTCTAATTCATCAAGTAACGTTTTTTCGTACTCATGAACGACTTCAACGGGTTTCAAACGACGTGCTTCAGGAAGAGATTTAGCGACTATACGCGCCATTCGGTGCATCAGTTTTAGATCTGCATCAATCACAGGACGAATATCAGGGCGAATGACCTTAAGGACAATTTCACGACCGCTCTCTTTCAGTTTCGCAGTATGCACCTGAGCAATAGAAGCCGAAGCCAGGGGTTCAATAGCAAAGTCGGTAAACCAATTATCGAGGCTACCACCGAGGGCTTTTTCCATATCTCGCTTAGCCAATTGACCATAAAATGGTGCCACTTGGTCTTGCAATAACGCCAGTTGATCGGCAATGTGAGGAGGAAACAGATCCCGACGCGTTGACATCATCTGACCAAACTTGACCCACACAGGCCCTAACTCTTGTAAAGCAAGACGCAAACGCTGACCTAACGCCTTATCTTGATGCTTATTCTTCAGCCAAAACAGAGACTTTCTCGCCAACAAAGGGGCTTTAGTCAACTGGTGTTCCGGCATCAATTCATCAAGGCCGTATTCCAACTGCACTTTGATAATATGATAAAGACGTTTCAGTTCTGTTGGGGTCATGCTTTCTCCAACAACGTGTTCAATTTGGCTTCAAGGCGAGCAGCAGAGCTTTTTACGTCATCAACTTGATCGCAAAAATGTGCTACTTCCAATGGTGCTGGTGCCATTTTCCACTCTTCGGTTAATACCTGAGCAAGGTGGTGTTGATGCTTCGTTACTTGCTGAGACACAAAACCACCGACGTTTTTAACGCCTTGTACCAAAGTATGAGCAATTACATCACCCGTCACACGCGATAGCCACTCTTCCAAGTCAGGCTTGCAGTCTGTCATCAATTGTGCAAATTTCTGAGCCAACTGAATATCACCGTCTAAAATCAGTTTATCTTGCTTGATCAGTTTAGTGATGTTCGATTGTTCACGCAGTTCCGGCAGTACTGATAGATTCAAAGATAGGTAACAATCCGGTTGCCCTCCGTATTCCGACAACACATCAATTTGTTGACTGAAAACGAAAGTGAGGGTTTTGTTCAACTCTTTCAAATGAACTTGAATGATCTGCCCCTTTAAACGAGACAAACGACGAACCAAGGCTGGATCATCGTTCACGAAAGTATTTAAAGAGGTTTCAATAACCGCGGTGACCAATGGATCAAATGGCATGACTGTCCTTACCTTTGAAAACGGATAAGCCTTAACCTATCCGTTCTGTCTTTATTTTTAACGTTTAGCACACTCAACGAGCCTGCTGCCAAGTTCAACTAGAACTTGTAACCTCGGTGCAGCGCAACAATGCCGCCCGTTAGGTTGAAATATTTCGTACTCTCAAAACCCGCTTCTTGCATCATGCCTTCCAAGGTATCTTGGTCTGGGTGCATACGAATAGATTCAGCAAGGTAACGATAGCTGTCTGCATCGTTAGCAATCAACTCACCCATTTTTGGCAATAGATGGAAAGAGTAGGCATCGTAAACCTTTGATAGTGGTTCAAGCACCGGCTTAGAAAATTCAAGTACCAGCAGACGACCACCCGGCTTAAGCACACGGTACATTGAACGCAGCGCTTGATCTTTATCGGTTACGTTACGCAGACAAAAACTGATCGTAATGCAATCAAAGTAGTTATCTGGAAATGGCAGCTCTTCAGCGTTCGCTTGCACGTAATGCACATTGCCGACAATACCACTATCACGCAGTTTATCGCGGCCAACGTTCAGCATTGAATTATTGATATCAGCGAGAACCACATGGCCTTTTTCGCCGACGATACGCGAGAACTTCGCCGTAAGATCGCCAGTGCCACCACCTAAGTCTAAGATACGTTGACCCGGGCGAACGCCACTGCAATCAATCGTGAATCGCTTCCACAAACGGTGAACACCACCCGACATTAAGTCATTCATGATGTCGTATTTAGCGGCTACAGAGTGAAATACCTCTGCTACTTTCGCGACTTTTTCGTCTTTTGCGACGGTTTCGAAACCAAAGTGTGTGGTTTCTGACTCTACTGCTGAATTTGTCTGCACGCTTGTGTCCATAATGCTGTTATCTACCATGGTAAGTTCTTATCGACAGTCCACTGTTTATTAGAGTGTGCTGCGGCCGATCAGTTTACTTTATCCTCAGCGGGTTGTCTTTCTACTAAGGAGGCATTTTCTGAAAAAGCCTCATTTTGAGCCATCTCGGTAACTCCAAGAGAGATCGATTTTTTAACTTCAACACCAAGCTGTTTGAAGCTTTCTGCCTGACGAATCACATTGCCTCGTCCCGTCACTAGTTTATTCATCGCGCCTTGGTAGCTTTGGTTGGCTCTATCCAATGCGCTGCCGAGGCCCTCCATGTCATCAATAAATAGACGCAGCTTGTCATAAAGCTTACTTGCGCGTTCTGCGATGACCTGAGCGTTCTGGTTCTGCCTTTCATTGCGCCATAGGTTATCAATCGTACGCAGTGCCACCAGCAAGGTGGTTGGGCTGACCAAGATAATATTTTGCTCCATCGCGTCTTTGACTAAGCTAGGATCCGCTTGAATCGCGACTTGAAACGCAGGTTCAACCGGAATAAACATCAACACATAATCCAGACTTTGAATGCCTTTGAGTTGGTGATAATCCTTTTGGCTTAAACCCTTAATATGTGCGCGCAGTGACACCAAGTGATCACGCAGTGCAGTATCACGTTGTTGATCCGTTTCAGCATTGAAGTAACGCTCAAACGCGACCAAAGCCATTTTAGAGTCCACCACCACTTGCTTATCTTGTGGCAAATGCACGATTACATCCGGTTGATAACGCTTGCCCGCATCGTTTTGCAGGTTCACTTGTGTTTGGTATTCATGGCCTTCGCGCAGCCCTGATTCCGCAAGCACGCGGGCCAGTACCACTTCGCCCCAGTTACCTTGTTGTTTGTTATCGCCCTTTAGTGCTTGAGTCAGGTTAACGGCCTCACGCGTCATGCTTTCATTGAGACGTTGCAGATTTTTCAGCTCATGTACTAAGGTGTGACGCTCTTTGGCCTCTTGACTGAAGCTGTCATTCACTTGCTTCTTGAAACCTTCCAACTGCTCTCTTAGTGGTGACAACAAGCCTTCTAGGCTCTGCTTATTCTGCTGATCGACCTTAGCAGTTTTGGTTTCAAACAATTGGTTCGCTAACAGCTCAAACTGCTGCTTAAGTCGAGACTCCGCTTGCTCTAACAATTGCAATTTTTCACTGTTGGCGAGGTTTTCTTGGTCATGCCTCGCCTCTTGCTCTCGAAGCTCCGCCTCTAACTCAGACTTATGATCTTTAAGCACATTGATCTCATCAGCGTACTGCTGTCGCTCTTGCTTGACCGCCTCAAAATAGCGAAGCTTTTCCATCGCAGCCATCACCTTGCCATGCGCTTGCTTAAGTTCAAATGCCGCTTTGTCTCGCTCATCATCCAGTTCATTGAGTTCTTGTTGCGCCTCTGCGAGTGATGATTTGAGTTGTGACTGTTGTGATTCATGCAGCAAACGGTCAGACTCGATCTGCTGTTCAAGAAGTTGCTGCTGAAAAGAGCACTTCTGTTTGACCCACCAACCCACCACACCGCCGCTGAAGAGCGCGCCAGCCATTGCGGCAATAAGCGTTGCCTGATGTTCGATAATCCATTGCATGGTCATGATTTGCCTAATTGGAAATAACTCATTAAATGGTATTTTGATACTGGATAAATGTCCAGTTTGCCGTGTTGAAATTCGACAGATAGACTAGGCGCTCCGAATTCTGTCCCATCAAATTAGAAATGAGTTGTCATGAACGAACGTCGCGCCTTAGGCTTTGGCCTTTCCGCTGTACTGCTGTGGTCAACGGTCGCTACTGCTTTTAAGCTGACCCTTGCTGAGTTTTCACCGATTCAAATGCTGACCATCGCCAGCATAGTGTCGTCGATTGCGCTAATCGCCGTTTGCGCGTTTCAAGGCAAGCTCTCTCAACTGAGTACTACGTTTCTTTCAAATCCTTGGTATTACCTACTACTCGGTTTAATTAACCCACTGGCCTACTACCTGATTCTATTCAAGGCCTACGACCTGCTGCCCGCTTCTCAAGCGCAAGCCATCAATTACAGTTGGGCGATCACGCTGACTCTAATGGCGGCGGTTTTTCTAGGGCAAAAAATTCGTAAACAAGATTGGGTAGCTTGTACCTTCAGTTATATCGGTGTGGTCGTCATTGCCACTAAAGGTAATGTATTCGGGATGCAATTTGATAGCCCACTCGGTGTGACTTTAGCTCTGCTTTCAACGCTACTTTGGGCGGGGTACTGGATCCTTAATACCAAAAATAAAGCAGACCCTGTGGTGGGGGTATTGCTTGGTTTCTTGGTGGCATTACCATTCGCCATCGGTTTGACCCTATACGAAGGTGGAAGCTTCAGCCAAATAACCGCGAAGGGCTGGATGGCCGTGACTTACGTAGGCCTATTCGAAATGGGAATTACCTTTGTCTTGTGGCTCTCAGCACTAAAACTGACCAACAACACGGCACGTATCAGTAACCTGATTTTCGCATCACCGTTTATCTCGTTGATGCTACTTTCAACCATCATTGGTGAAGAGATTCACCCTACGACATTGTTTGGCTTGATGCTGATCATCGCTGGCTTAGTGATTCAACAGCTCAAGTTTTCAAAAAACAAAGCTGCGTAAATAAGCGCTAAAAGATTCGATTGAGCACGAAAAGCTATCGATAAAGTCGAACCTAGAGCCAGAACACAATGTTAGATACAAAAATGGCGAGTCGTATGACTCGCCATTTTTATGTCATTTAAAATCTAATGGATAAGCTAAAAGCTTAAACCCACTGACCCGCTGCGAAGCCAGAGCTCCAACACCATTGGAAGTTATAGCCACCAAGCCAGCCCGTTACGTCCATCACTTCACCAACGAAATAGAGGCCAGAAACGCTCTTACATTCCATGGTTTTTGAAGAGAGATGGTTTGTATCCACACCGCCAAGCGTTACTTCGGCAGTACGGTAACCTTCGGTGCCGTTGGGGGCGATTTTCCAATTTTCTAGGTGATCTACGATGCCATTCAATTGTTTTTCATTAAACTGCTTGAGTGGCTTATCTTCCAACTCTTTACGGTCAATCAGCACCTCAACAAAACGCTTTGGTAGCGCTTTCGCCAAGGTGTTTTTCAGGCTCTGATTTGGGTGTTTCTCACGAGAGTTAGCCAACAGTTCAGCCACATCCACCTCTGGTACAAGATTGATCGACACAGACTGTCCCGCTTTCCAAAACGACGATATTTGCAGTACCGAAGGGCCAGATAAACCGCGGTGAGTAAACAACAGTGCCTCTTTAAACAAGGTGCCGTCTTGCGCGGTGATTTCGGCAGGGATCGCGATACCAGAAAGCTCAGCGAAATCTTCTTTGTCTTCTTTATGTAAGGTGAATGGCACCAAACCCGCCGTAGTCGGTATCACAGACAAACCAAACTGCTCAGCAATCTTGTAGCCAAACGGCGTTGCACCGAGCTTAGGCATCGATAGGCCGCCGGTCGCGACAACCAATGAATCACACTCAACTTCGTCGGTATTGAGGTGCATCTTGAAGCCAGTGTTCGTCTTTTCGATGGCGTGAACATCACAGCGGTAACGTTGATCCACTTTTGCTTGCTTACACTCTTCAAGCAACATGCTCACGATGTCTTTTGCGGTGTGGTCATTGACACAGAATAACTGGCCATGATCGCGCTCTTCAAACTCAATGCCGTACTTGCTCACCATCGAGATGAAGTCCCAGTTGGTGTATTGAGATAAGGCTGACTTAACAAAGTGAGGGTTGCTACACAGAAAGTTATTGGCTGAAACATCATAGTTGGTAAAGTTACAGCGACCACCTCCTGAGATTAAAATTTTTCTGCCTGGCTTTTTCGCATGATCGACCACCAGTACTCGTCGGCCACGTTTTCCCGCTTCCGCAGCACACATTAAGCCCGCGGCGCCCGCACCAATTACGATTACATCAAACTTTTCACTCATTGTGACTCTGCTTTCTTCACTTTTGCATCTCGAGTACACCCTGTTCTCGAAATACCATCAATAAAAAAGGATGCGCATAAACAGCACACCCTTACTAATCGCTCGCTATTCTAACGGCAATTTTCAACTTTGCAATTGATGCTCAATTGTCCAAATTGAAGACAACAGCAGTCACACCTTACGGCTTACAAACCCACAACGGTTACTTTCTATCACTTACCAATCGGTTACACGATGAAAGAAGACAGAAGCGTTACACCTAACAAAGCGACAGAAAGTATGAACAACTGTCTCACTCGATCACACTTCGAAGTGAATATTTCGTCGTGATGATGATGGTACTCTTTACTTTTGATGTAACTAAACAAGCGAACCTGTTTGGTCATATTGCCATGAGTGGTGAAGAAACCACCGCCATCTACTTGTTGATAAAGTAGAGGATGTGCTTCACGCATGATGTAAATAAGTGTTCTTAGCGCAGTGAGATAACGCGCCCAGTTCACACAAGTCACAACCATTAATGCAAATAGAATAGTGTCGCCGCTGATCATCCTTTCCTCCCTACATCTTCATAGGAAAACTCAAAAGAAAAAGATTATCAGTGTCTTTTTCAAACTACCTAAACGGCAGGAGCTTCCATAACTGAAGATGAACCATCTTTTGCCAATTGCGCTAAGTCTTTATCAATAAAGAACAGTGCTTTACCGTCTTCACCAACAAGCTCTAGCTTATCCAATACGCCTTTAAACAGCTTCTCTTCTTCATGCTGCTCCGCAACATACCACTGAAGAAAATTAAAGGTTGAGTAATCTTGTGTGCTGAAAGCAACGTGAGCCAGTTTGTTGATCTTTTCAGTGATCATCTGCTCATGTTC
The DNA here is from genome assembly GCF_050337445.1 of Vibrio minamisatsumaniensis. Lineage (NCBI taxonomy): Bacteria > Pseudomonadati > Pseudomonadota > Gammaproteobacteria > Vibrionales > Vibrionaceae > Vibrio > Vibrio minamisatsumaniensis. The sequence goes on from NZ_JAKJSY010000012.1 coordinate 73,571, forward strand.
ATAGGTTTCACGAAACACTGCGCCAAGGCTTTCAAATTCATGTTTTGGTGCTTCAATCGCACCCAGAATTGGCATTGCTCCGGTTTCACTTACATAAGTAAAAAGACGTTGCATGTGTTCCATTTCTTCTACTGCATGAACACGCAGAAACTGTGCTGCACCTTCAAATCCTTTATCTTCACACCAAGCACTCATTTGTAAGTATAGATTGGATGAGAAAAATTCTAGATTAATTTGATCATTCAGTTGCTCTACCATAGTTTTTGACAGCATTTAAGACTCCTAATTACATCCCTAATTTTCTTTACTATACCACTATTTAATGGATATCTCGCAGGCCATTAGTTAACCAATATGTCGGACAGGCAGTACGCAAGACCGTGGATATGAGATCACTTCAGCAAAAAAAGACCTCACATGGTGCTAATCTTTAATCAGGCAATGATTAAGGAGATAGCAATATGAGTTACAAACATATTTTGGTCGCAGTCGATTTATCAGATGACAGCAAATTACTTGTGGATAAAGCAGTAGCCTTGGCTAAGCCATTGGAAGCCCAAGTCTCTTTTATCCATATCGATATTAACTACGCAGAGCTCTACACTGGCCTGATTGATATCAACATGGCCGAAACCCAGCACAACGCAATGGAAGCCTCTCGTATTCAGCTGCAAAATTTTGCGGAGCACGCTCAATACCCGATCACTCATACTCTCGTGGGCAGTGGTGATTTAAGTCATGAACTGTGTGACACCATCAATGAGTTCAATGTGGATTTGGTCGTCTGCGGTCACCATCAAGATTTTTGGAGCAAACTGCTCTCTTCAACACGACAACTGATCAACGCGTCTCCGGTTGATATGTTGGTCGTACCTCTAAGAGATTCAGAAGACTAATGATTTAAGGTTAGGTAACATACCGCTCATATCTTATTAACGAAGTGTTACTATGAGCTATTTAGCTGGTGTTACCCTCCTATGGGCCTTCTCCTTTAGCCTGATCGGCGTTTACCTTGCGGGTCAGGTTGATTCTTGGTTCTCTGTATTAATGCGTGTTGCCCTTGCTGGCGTCGTATTTCTTCCTTTCCTAAAATTCCGAGGCATATCTCGTAAGCTGATCGCTAAACTGATGGCAATTGGTGGTATCCAGCTTGGCCTGATGTACTGCTTCTACTATCAATCTTTCTTGCTGCTATCCGTTCCTGAAGTTCTACTCTTTACCGTTTTCACGCCGATTTATGTCACGCTGATTTATGACTTTCTCAAAGGGCAATTCTCTCCGTGGTACTTAGTCACTGCGGCTATTGCGGTTTTGGGCGCGGTATTCATTAAGTTTGCCGGCATCAACGATAACTTTTTAGTCGGCTTCCTCGTTGTACAGGGGGCAAACCTGTGCTTTGCTATCGGTCAGGTGGGCTATAAAGTGGTGATGGAAAAAGAGTCGACAGAGTTGCCGCAACGAACGGTATTTGGTTACTTCTACTTAGGGGCGCTCTGTGTCGCTTCGGTTGCTTTTATGCTGCTCGGCAATCCAGAGAAACTCCCCACCACCACGCTTCAATGGGGAATCCTGATCTACCTTGGCTTGATAGCCTCGGGGCTGGGTTACTTTATGTGGAATAAAGGCGCATGCATGGTGAATGCCGGCGCACTGGCCGTAATGAACAACGCCTTAGTTCCCGCAGGCCTTGTGGTGAATATCCTGATTTGGAATAGAGATGTCGACTTGGTTCGTCTCGCCATTGGGGGGAGTGTTATTTTGCTGTCCTTATTCGTCAATGAGACGTGGGTGAAAAAGCGTGTTGCAAAGGCCGCTAACCGAGCCTAATTGATTAAGATGTCGATGATCTTAAAGTCTAAAAAAGCAAAAGAGCGACCGTAGGTCGCTCTTTTTTTTACACTGAACGCCACTCATCATGATTAATGAAGATGGTTCACGACTTGGGATTGGGGTTCGATATATAGAGCGCTCGCGAGCTGTACGTTGAGGTGTTCAAGCTCACTTTCCAATTCCTGGCTTTTCTTAAACAGCTTTTGCTGTTTCTTAATCATCTTCGCGAGCTTTTTATTGTACTTCTCTTGTTTCTTAACGGCTTTCTTCGCTCGTTTAAGTTCCGCTTTCTCATCGCTATTCACATCAATCACAGGCGTATCTAACGGAGTATTTTTCAGCGATAGCTTATTGATCTTTAGCGCTTCGCTAAGAGTCTTTTCAGAAACGGACAAGGTTTCAGAAAATGGTCCGCACGCGAGTTGTTCTTCGTCGGGTTTCACCTGACCATCAAGAGGAGGAATTGCGATGGGCTTGCATAGATTGACTTCATTTGCCGATGAACGAGCACAAGATTGGCACACAAACTTAGGTTGGGTAACCAAACGGTGGATCTCTCCTAGGTGTTCGGTGATATCTCGACGATTTAACTTACACAAGCGTTTAGCCATGCTACAACTCCAGATAAGAATAGTAATAATTCTTAGTTAGATATACATCCGTAACGTAACTATCGCAAGTATAAATGACAATTTATCGTACTCATGACGGGATATTTTTTGATATTGTTAAGTCATCGATGCTTTGACATAAACATCAAAACGGTTCTTTTTAGTTTCAATCGCCATGCTCGGTTGTCGCTCATTTAACCACGCCGCGTAGTCGGGTCTTTTCACTACAACTCGTTTTGATGCGAGCGTAAGAGCGGGCTGTAACAGCGCATCGGCATCCAGGTCAGCACCAACCAAAGATTGAAATACGCGCATCTCTTTTTTAACCAAAGCCGATTTTTTTTTGTTCTCAGGATGTGGGTACATTGGATCTAAGTACACAACGTCTGGCTGTTCGAAGTTCGGGTCGTTACTGAGCTTGTCTAATGCATCATGGCTGGAAGCGTGAATCAACGTCATACGTTCACTTACCCAACCACCGATATCAGGGTCTTGTTGCGCTCGCTGTAAGCCATCATCTAGCAGTGCAGCCACAACTGGATGACGCTCGACCATTTGCACCTTACACCCTAAAGAAGCCAACACAAACGCGTCACGACCTAAGCCGGCGGTGCCATCAAGAATAGTTGGTATTGCGCCTTTGTTTAAGCCTGCCGCTTTGGCAATCGCTTGACCTTTGCCCCCACCAAACTTACGCCGATGACCAACCGCGCCTCCTACTAAATCAACAAAGATAGCGCCAAGCTTAGGTTCATCAACTTTACGCAACTCAAGTCGCTCGTTTGTCAGTACTAAGGCAAACTCGCTGCTTTCATCATGGGATAAATTCCAACGGGTCGCTAAGTCATTTAAATGATCGATTTGGGTAGCATCTTCGCAAATCAGTTGTAGTTGCAAGGTCGTCTCCAACAGACAGTAATATTCAAAACAAAGGAGGCAATCAGTTTACCTGATTGCCTCAACAATACATATTAACGGAGAAAAGTATTCACAAGAAAGCAAAACGCTCAACCATTGATAGAGCGAACCATCACATGGGCCAAATCATTGACCATAATATCACGCACAAACCGAGCTTCTCTCTTCACGAGGTCAGTTGGGCGTTTCTTTGAGCAAACAAGCGATACTGTAAGTCTTCGTCATCTTGATGATGGAGGTAATAACGATTGCGCCCCTCCTTTTTGGCAGTATGGCAAGCAGTATCGGCCTGAGCATGAACCATCTGAGGTGAAGCGGCTGTATGATCAATCAATCGAATACCAATAGAACAGGTCAGGTTGAGGCAAAGGTCCCCCCACAAAAATGAATGTTCACTCATACTAGAGAGAATATTGCAGCAAACATTGATCGCATCTTGCTCGGAACAATCCCTAATTAACACCGCAAACTCATCGCCCCCCATACGCGCCAATACGGTATTGCCCGGCAGCACATCCTCTAACAGTTTTGCACTAAACAAAATCGCTGCATCACCCGCTTCATGGCCGGCACTATCGTTCAACACCTTAAATTTGTCTAAATCCAAAAACAACATCGCGTGCGTGCGCATATGGCTTTCGACTTCTTTCAATGCCTTTTTCAGCTCTTGTTCAAAGTGGTTGCGGTTAAAGGTATCGGTCAATGAGTCGTGACGTGCTTGGTGCTCTAATTGTTCAGAAAGCTCATAGGCCTCAGTGATATCTTCCCCCACAATCAACAACTGGTCAGACTCAATCAATGGACGAATGTTTTCACGAATCCAAATGGTACTGCCATCAGCATGACGATACTCGATATCACGACGCCACACACCACGAATCTTATGCTGTGGTTGCAACAAGAGATAACGTGGAAGCATCGCATTTTCATCAGCATAGAATTCTCTAGGGCGATGACCCAACAGCTTCTCTAACGGGTAACCCAAAAGCTCTTCAGCAAACTGATTCACTTGCTGAATGCGACTATTGCCATCGAGTGTAATCATCATTACTGGCTGTTTTTCGTAATACAGTTTGAGGTTTGCTTCGCGTTGGAACAACTTATTCTCGGCGAGCTTACGCGAGGTCACATCACGTGCTTCAAATAGAAACTGAATGTCTTCTTCACTGCCCGGCATCGGCTTCAATGAAATATCTAGCACCATTGCACCACAATCACGAGACCACACCTCAGCTTCAAATCGTAAAGCTGAGTGAGCACTTTTTACGATGAAATATTCGGTGAGTATGTCGCGCGCAGAATCTTCCCAGTGTTGATGTTGTTGGAGAGGTGTACCTAATTTGTAGCCCTGATTATAAAGCAGTTCATGCAATTTCCGGTTACTCGACAACAACACCCCCTCCTTGTCGAGGATGCCGATAAATTGCAAACTCTGATCGAATATCGATTCAAGAAGCCGTTGACTCTGACGACTGGCTTTTTCACTTTTCTGAAGACGATTCAAATAGTAAACCAAGGCAGCGATAACACATAACATTGTGACAAACAGCAAGCCTATGGTTCGTATTTCATCATGATAACGCATCATGAATGGCTGTGGCTTATTGAGGAAAGTGACGGAGGCTTCATTATCTTCCCCCAGATCCCAGCGCAAAATTTGTTGGTAATCAAGCGTAACCCTTGAGGTTCCCGAGGTGACAGAGGGAAGTACTCCTGTCGGATTATCCAGCACCTTTAGCAACATTCGCCCAGCATCTCGACCTTGGCTTTCACCACTTTGAATCACACCACCAATCGCACCAAACCCAAGCCCCAAATCATGAACGATATACAATGGCATTTGCGCTTTGATGTTCAATTGACGCCAGTCTTCATCAGTACTCGCGCGACCATGAGCATCGCGGTAATACGCACAAAACAATAAGCTTTCCCCAGGCTCTGCATGCTGAGAAAATGCGATTAACTCTTGATAGGAATCAGGAACGTAATGCTCGACAAGACCGGAAAAGCTCGGATGGGTTTGAATAAATCGATCAATTTGGGCGCGAATCGTCTGTCCCGTTAGCGAATGGTCGGTCACCACATACACTTTTTTCACCGTCGATTGAAGGCGCTTAATAAGATCGACATTACCCGCCAAATCAATGTCTTCAGTAATACCGGTCGCGTTTAGGCCTTCTATCATCTCTGATGAATAATTGTTTATACCACCAAAAATAACTGGCGTGCCTTTCAGTTCTGGCGCGAGGCGCTTCATTAGATTCAGCGCGTTGTTATCACTGACCACTATGGCAGAAAACGATTCATGGGCCAGCTTAGTGCGGTAAAGTTGATAAAGACGTTCTAGGTACTCTGCACTTTGAAAGCGTTTACTATCAAGGTAAACAACCCGATAAGACAAACCAGCACCATCGAGTTCTGCTGATAATCCTTTATGGAAATCATGCGTCCAAAAAAAACTTTGATGGTAAGAGTGAACAACCAACACATCTTTTGTCTGTGCGGAAGCAAAAAGGCTCCAACACATCAAAATTAATAACAACGAAAATCGCACGAAAATCACCCTAACACTATAGTTGCTGCTAATATTATCACCCTTGGCTATCATGTGTACTCTAACCGGTATAATTTCGTTCTATCTAAAGGATCCTGCATGTCCACACCCCCAGCTCGCCTCGATGACCTAGACCGCGCTATTTTAAAAACCTTAATGGCAGACGCACGTACGCCCTATGCTGAAATGGCTAAGCAATTCGACGTGAGCCCCGCGACGATTCATGTTCGAATTGAGAAAATGAGATCGGCAGACATTATTGAGCGCACTGAAGTCGTCGTAAACACCAAGAAATTAGGTTATGACGTATGCTGCTTTATTGGCATCAACCTCAATGCAGCCAAAGATTACCACTCAGCGATCGCTAAACTGAATGCGTTAGATGAAGTAGTAGAGGCGTATTACACCACTGGTGCTTACAATATCTTTGTAAAGCTGATGTGTAAGTCGATAGAAGAGCTGCAATTTGTATTGATCGATAAACTGCAAGCGATCGATGAAGTTCAGTCGACAGAAACCCTGATTTCACTGCAGAACCCGATCAACCGCAATGTGAATCCATAACATTGATTCGCCTTGCTTGGCATAACATAACGCACAGACAAAAAAAGAGCCTCTAACCAGAGGCTCTTTTCGCAATTATCTCGCAATTATCTCGCAATAAACGAGATAGTTACCGTGATTATGCGTTGATTCCCGCGTGGCGCAGCATTGCGTCGATTTGTGGCTCACGACCACGGAAGCGTTTGAACAGCTCCATTGGCTCTTCACTGCCACCCATTTCAAGGATGTTATTCAAGAAACGATTACCGGTTTCAGTGTTGAAGATACCCTCTTCTTCAAATGCTGAGAACGCATCTGCCGATAGCACTTCTGCCCACAGGTAGCTGTAGTAGCCGGCGCTGTAGCCACCAGCAAAGATGTGACCAAAGCTGTGTGAGAAACGGTTCCAATCTAGGCTTGGCAATACCGATACCTTAGACTTAACATCCGCTAGCGTTTCTAATACGCGAGCACCGACTTCTGGATCGTACTCTGTGTGTAGTGTGAAATCGAACAAACCAAGCTCTAGTTGACGCAGGATAAACATCGCAGATTGGAAGTTCTTCGCCGCCAGCATCTTCTCTAGCATCTCTTTGGGTAACGCTTCACCCGTTTCGAAGTGACCAGAGATGAACGACAGCGCTTCTTCTTCCCAACACCAGTTCTCTAGGAACTGACTTGGCAATTCAACCGCATCCCAAGGCACGCCATTAATACCCGCAACTGCGCCCGCTTCTACTTGCGTCAGCATGTGGTGGATACCGTGGCCGAATTCGTGGAATAAGGTCACCACTTCATCGTGAGTAAACAGTGCAGGCTTATCACCAATAGGCTTATTGAAGTTACACGTTAGATAAGCAACTGGCGTTTGTAGCTCGCCAGATTGTGTAATGCGACGACCACGACAGTCATCCATCCAAGCGCCACCACGTTTGTGTTCACGTGCGTATAGATCTAGGTAGAAGCTACCTCGCAGTGTTCCAGTCGCATCAAAGATATCAAAGAAGCGCACTGACTCATGCCAAGTGTCTACACCTTCACGCTCAGTTACCGACATACCAAACACGCGGTTCAGCACCTCAAACAGACCTGAAACCACATTAGATTCAGGGAAGTAAGGGCGAAGCTCTTCATCAGAGATCTCGAACAGCTTCTGTTTTTGTTTCTCGCTGTAGTAAGCGATGTCCCAAAGATTCAATTCAGAAACACCAAACTCTTTCTCAGCAAACTGACGTAGCTCTTCTACTTCGCGCTCACCTTGCGGTTTGGCTTTTACTGCTAGGTCGTTAAGGAAACCAAGTACTTGGTCTGGCGTTTCTGCCATCTTAGTCGACAAAGATTTTTCGCTGTAAGTGCTAAAGCCAAGCATGCGTGCGATCTCGTGGCGCAGCTTAAGTTGCTCGGTGATGATCTCAGTGTTGTCCCACTTACCTGCGTTTGGACCGCGATCAGAAGCACGCGTTACGTACGCTTCGTACAGCTCTTTACGTAGCTCTTGGTTATCACAGTAAGTCATCACAGGTAGGTATGATGGGATATCCAGAGTCAATAGGTAACCTTGTTGCTCTTTAGACTCAGCCGCCGCTTGTGCTGCCGCCAGTGCGGATTCAGGCATACCTGCCAGTTCAGCGACATCTGTGATCTGCTTGCTCCAACCCATGGTTGCATCAAGCACGTTATTTGAGAATTGAGAACCTAGCTCCGACTGACGCTTGCTGATCTCGCCGTAGCGGTGCTGTTCGTCTGCAGGTAAGCCAATCCCCGACAATTCGAAGTCACGCAAAGCGTCAGTGATGGTTTTTTGTTGAGCTCGGTTCAGTGCAGAAAATGCTTCACTCGCCTTGATCGCTTTATACGCTTCGAACAAGCCTTTGTGTTGACCCACCCAAGTGCCGTATTCAGATAGCACAGGCAGGCAGCTCTCATATGCTTCACGCAGTTCGTCACTGTTCACGACAGAGTTCATATGGCTTACCGGTGACCAAATACGACTTAAACGATCATCCACTTCTTCAATTGGAGCCACCAGGTTGCCCCAACTTGGTGAAGTATTACCTTCAAGTACTTGTTCTATCTTGTTGCGACACGCTTCAATCACTTGCTCAACTGCTGGCTTTACGTGCTCTGGCTTGATCTGTGAAAACGGAGGTAAGTCCGTGAAGGTTAATAGCGGATTAGACATATAAACATTCCTTTGGCTTTAGAGACTTTCGTCTTTTTTGTAATGAGGTCGTCTTACAGTCATCAGGCTAAAGTTCGCCCTAAAAAATCACCTGCGAATAGTTATTAAATAGTGCCCAACAAGGCAAATTTCAATAGTAGAACCAATAACTAACTGCATATTGCTAGCGACTGTTCCTGAATTGTTCGAGAATTTATGGTCCATTGAGGGTTATAATAGTTAGATTAACCCCACCTACACTAACCACACTCTAATTCGAGAGTGTTACGAGAGTTTAATTTGTTAAGTTATCGCCACAGCTTCCACGCAGGTAACCATGCCGACGTAGTAAAGCATATCGTACAGAGCCTTATTCTTAATTCTTTGAAACAGAAAGATAAGCCTTTTGTTTATCATGACACTCACTCTGGTGTAGGTCGTTACGACTTAACGCATGAATGGTCTGAAAAAACTGGCGAATACAAACAAGGTATTGCACGCGTCTGGGCACAAACAGAACTTCCTGAAGACATTCAAAGCTACCTTGAGTCTATTTCCATTCTAAATAATGGCGAGAAACTGCGTTACTACCCGGGTTCTCCACGTGTTGCACGTGCACACCTACGTGACCAAGACCGCATGGTACTGACTGAGCTTCACCCAGCCGATCACCCGCTGCTTGAACAAGAGTTCCACCGTGATCGTCAGGTATCTATCTACAAAGAAGATGGTTTTAAGCGCTTAAAGGGCAGCCTGCCACCAAAAGAACGTCGTGGTTTAGTACTGATCGACCCACCTTACGAGTTGGCAAAAGAGTATCGTGATGTGGTGACTGCAATCGCTCAAAGCCACAAGCGCTGGGCAACCGGTATCTACGCAATTTGGTACCCGGTAGTCAATCGCTGTGATATCGAAGATATGATCGAAGGTCTCGAAGGCTTAGGCATCAACAAGATTCTACAAATCGAACTTGGCGTATCACCAGACACCAACGAGCGTGGTATGACAGCATCAGGCATGATCGTGATTAACCCGCCCTGGAAGCTAGAAAGCCAAATGAAAGAGATTCTTCCATTCTTGAAGGAAGCAATTGCGCCGGCGACCGGTCACTTCAAAGTAGAGTGGATCGTACCCGAGTAATCTCGAGCTTAACGTCATGCTCTGACGAATATTCAGCAGATTGTGACCTACACGAATAAATTTTAAACAGGGAGATTGAGTTCAACCGATCTGCCCTCAATATAATAATTAGACAATTTAAGAATCTATAGGACGTAGGTGTTCAGTGCGCTCACTGTACCCACAGCCTTCAATAAATGGAGAAAGTAATGGCGACTCATTTTGATTACATCTGTATCGGCGGCGGCAGCGGCGGCATCGCATCAGCAAACCGCGCAGCAATGCACGGTGCAAAGGTTGCGCTTATCGAAGCTCAAGACCTTGGTGGTACTTGTGTAAACGTTGGTTGTGTTCCTAAAAAGGTAATGTGGCACGGCGCTCAAGTTGCTGAAGCGATCAACCTATACTCTGAAGATTACGGCTTCGACGTTGAGGTAAAAGGCTTCAACTGGAGCAAACTGGTTGAAAATCGCCAAGCGTACATTGGCCGTATCCACCAATCTTACGATCGCGTTTTGGGTAACAACAAAGTAAACGTAATCAAAGGCTTTGCTAAGTTTGTCGATGAGAAGACTGTTGAAGTTAACGGTGAGCACTACACTGCGAATCACATTCTGATCGCTGTGGGTGGTCGTCCAACCATTCCAAACATCCCAGGCGCAGAGCACGGTATCGACTCAAACGGTTTCTTCGACCTGATGGAACAACCTAAACGTGTTGCTGTTATCGGCGCAGGCTACATCGCAGTTGAGATCGCAGGCGTGCTAAGCGCACTTGGCACAGAAACACACCTGTTCTGTCGTAAAGAGTCACCACTACGTAGCTTCGACCCAATGATCATCGAGACATTGGTTGAAGTAATGGAAGCGGAAGGTCCAACACTGCACACGCACTCTGTTCCTAAAGAAGTAGTGAAAGAAGCAGACGGCACACTGACTCTACACCTAGAGAACGGCAACACTCAAAATGTTGATCACCTAATTTGGGCGATTGGTCGCCACCCAGCCACGGACGCGATTAACCTAGCCTCCACTGGCGTTGCAACGAACGACCGTGGCTACATCAAAGTAGACGAATTCCAAGCAACCAACGTTCCTGGCATCTACTGTGTTGGCGACATCATGGAAGGCGGTATCGAGCTAACGCCTGTTGCTGTTAAAGCAGGTCGTCAGCTTTCTGAGCGTCTATTCAACGGTAAAACCAACGCGAAAATGGACTATAAGCTAGTACCTACTGTTGTATTCAGCCACCCACCTATTGGCACAATTGGTCTAACGACTCAAGAAGCTGAAGAGCAATACGGCAAAGACAACATCAAGGTATACACGTCGGGTTTCACGGCTATGTACACAGCAGTAACCAAGCATCGTCAACCTTGTAAGATGAAGCTAGTATGTGCTGGCGAAGAAGAGACAGTCGTTGGTCTACACGGCATCGGTTTCACTGTTGATGAAATGATTCAAGGCTTCGGCGTTGCAATGAAGATGGGCGCAACCAAAGCAGATTTCGACTCTGTTGTGGCGATTCACCCAACAGGCAGCGAAGAGTTTGTTACTATGACGGGTTAGTGTAGGAAAAGCATCTTACACACATAAATAAATCTGGAAAATAATCATTCACTGACTATGCTGTATGTATATTCAGTGATTTTCTAGGTGAATTTATGTACCTCACACAATCAAACAATGTCTATAAACAGACAGAACTATCAATCAGTGGCAACAGCTGCCAATGCTCTCCTCTTAAGGGGAATATTGGCCCTCTCCCAACTCTGTTCAATGGTGATGGTTCATTCAACCATGAAGCCAATAGCTACCTCTTTTACCAAAAAGCCGTTAAGAATGCTAAAGACCTTAATCCCTGCTCCCAAGCCCTTTACGCCTATTATCAATTCCTTGAAGATGAGAACTTAGCATGGGATACATTCCCTCCCGTCAAAAGGCTAAAACCAACTTATCTATTTCGCTCTCACCTACTAAAGCAGATTAAAAAGGGTGACTTGGCGCATAGCACTGCCAGCGTTCGCATGAACCAAATCGTCAATTACTATAAGTGGTTGATGCATGACGGTTATCTAAAGATAAAGAACGAGAAAGAAGCGCCATTCAAAATGGAATTTGTTTCTGTTCAGAGTGTGGGAATGTTGGCTCACGTTTCACCCACTTTTACCGTAGAAACAAGTGACCTACGCATTAAAGTCCCTAAAGATGCCGACAGTAGCAATATCCGGCCTCTCACTCCGTTGAGCCAAGAGTTACTGAGTATTCTCACTCAATATCTACCCAATGCTTCAGAGGAGCTGCGCTTACAGGTGCTTATTTCTCTTGATACGGGTATGCGTATCCAAGAGATAGCCACGTTATCCACTAAAGCTATCGAGACAGCGACGCCGGTAGCTGAAAGTAAGCACCGCTTTGAGTTGTCGCTATCACCTCAAGCAACAGGTGTGATGACCAAATACCTCAAATCTCGCCAAGTAGAAATCTCTGCCGAGTTATTATCGACATTGAATGAATATCGCGTTTCAGAACGAAGAATCAAACGGGTAAACAAGCTTGACCAAAAACTTGAGGCACTACCAGAAACGGCTAACACGCTAAAGAAAGAGGCGCTTGAGCGATTGGAGCTATCTGAGCGTCACGAACCTTTGTTCGTCAGTGAGCAAGGCAACCCCGTAACCGCTAAGTCGATAGAGGCTCGCTGGACAGAGCTAAGAACCGAGATAAAACAGACCCACCCTACATTCACACATCGCTTTCATGATTTGCGCTCGACTTATGGCACTTATCGACTCAATGACATGCTTGAAGCAGGGCTATCTTCATCAGAAAGTTTGGGACTACTGATGGGATGGATGGGGCACCGAAACGAATCCACCACTTGGAAATACTTGCGCTACCTGAAGCGCAAAGAGGCTTTCAAAGTTAAATTCGGCATTCTAGACGGCATCATGCATGAAGCGTTAGGCGGTGATAATGAGTAATATCGCTTATTTGCACGGCTGGAAGCCAGAGCTTTGTATTCAATTAAACGACAGAGGTTTGGCTGACTTTAATCGCTTCATGATCAGGGGATTTCCCTCGACAACCGCATTGCAGCAAGGAGGTTGCTTTGAAGATGCAAATAGGGAAGGCTTCATCCTTCAAATTAAGTCTCGCTTTGATGATTTCATGAGCGAAGGTAAAAGCCACGATTCTCTGTACGTCACCTATTTGCAATGCTCTCAATATCTTCGTTGGTGCGATAAACATAATGAAAAAGCGTTCACAAAACAAGCAACGGAAGCTTACTTTGAGTCTCTTTATAACAAAATATTGATAGGTAAAATTAAGCGTAGTACCTACAAACTTAAACGCTCTGGAATGCTGCGTTTATTTTGCGATTACTTAGACCTATCAAGTGCGTACTTCGACAGCGTCATCATCACGGATAGCAGCGATGCAGAACCCTTTGAAGCATATACTCGCAGTGACCTAAATCAATTACTGCCTTTTTTACGCAGTCTCTTTAAGCAAACTGCCAAACAGTTTATTGAGACCCCCGAAAAGCACATAAATGCATACAAGAGCACCCCAACCATGACGTTTAACTGGAAGGGAGAACAATACAAACTATGTGGTGGCATCAGCAAAATGATGTGCGCAGGCACGTACCTACTGGCCTACTACACCTACGCCAATACCAGCGACTTATTCCAACTAAAGCAACCAGATAACGCCTCTAAGTCAGTCGATGAAATTTGGTACACAATGCCCGCTTTTAAGCGTCGAGCATTTAAAACCATCCAAGTTGAAATGGGTGGTCATGAGTTGGAGATCCCTAAATACGCAATGAACTTCTTTGATATGCTGCTCGAGGCATCACGCCTTATCTCCACAGACTCCAACGCTACATTATTGCAAACAATCGCCTCAAAAAAATACGCTCCGCTCAAGAACAGAACCTTGCAGGATTTCTTAAGTCAATGGGTCGAAAAGCACTTTAGGTTTACCGACCAAACAGGTCGTCGTTTGCGCCCTATCATCAGTCGCTTTCGAGAAACTGGCGCACAAATTACAACTTATCATCAAGGTGAGTTAGTGAACGACATTATGCTTAACAACACCTCTAACACGAGAAAGAAAAGCTACAGCACGGGCAACCAAACTGCCAATAATGGAATGATGCAAGATGCGATATCCTTGCGAGAGCAAGAGATTAAACAAGGTGAAAGCACGGAAGAAGCTCAAAAAAGCTTAGGCATTGATGTGTTGGTCATCGAGGCAGAAAACAAAATCAACCTCCCGAAGTTAAGTCGAACTCCGAACGGAGGAAGTTGCTCTGAACCATTTGGTGAAAAGTCAAAAAAATACACAAGAAAAGCTCTCAAGCATGGGTTGATAAAAGATGGTGAGAGATTGGCGTGTGCCGACTTACTTGGTTGTTTCGGCTGTCCAGACCAGGTCATAGTTCAATCTCTCTCAGACATTTGGTGCCTATTAAGCTTCAAAAGCTGTATTGAAGAATCCCTATATCGCCACCTTGATGCTCATCACTTCAAGAAAAACTTTGAAGACATCATTGTATTTATTGATACAAAGATTCTGCCAAACATTAAGCTCTCTCAGCTCAAAGCGGCAGAAAACAAATTGGACGATGATGGCTTACACCCGAATTGGGATGACGCCGAGTCAGTGCTTAACCTCATTCCATCACAGGAGACATCCAAATGAGCAGCGATAAGTTCAATACTAACCATTTATATCTTGCTGATTTTCCCGTTGAGCATAAAGTCCAGCCTGCCGATATTGTCACCTTGTACCATGAGAAGCGATTCGACGAATTGGATGCTGTAGTGGTTTGTCGTGATAAGGACGGAAACATCACTGCCACCTTCGACCAAAGCGATTGGAATTGCTTTGCTTTTTCACGTAAAAAAGAAAAGAACAACCTTAATTTTTCAGAATTAGATGCCCATCCAGAATTACAACGAGAGTTGAAATTGTTCACTTACGGCTGGCTATTTAATCTCTCTCCACAAACTAGAAAGGCACCAAAATTTTCAACCATTCTCAGTCGACTTGTCAAAGCTTTGACAACTTACCGATTTCTAGCTCAAGAAAGAGTGCACTCTCTCTCTGCACTATCAGCTACCAATTTTCGTCAGAAGCTCGATGAATACCTTATCAAAAGTGAGTATAGCTCTAGCACGCTTGAGAACATATTTGTAGCCCTTAACAAAGCCATTGAGTACACCCCTTGGCATAAGATAGCTCTGGGTTTTGCTCATATCAAATCAAAGAAAGAAGCTGAGCGCTTAAGTGCTATAGAAAAGCAACAAACACTGGTTATTCCTGAGCGACTTTGTCATGCCATCTATGGCAAGGCAATGGCTCTAATTGAAGAAGCGCTTCCTCATGCCACGCTCATTACCGAGACAGAACGTGACCTCCAAAATAACTATATGCAAGGTAAGCAAATCTTGGAGGATAAGATGAAAACCGGTAGTGTCTTCACCTTCATGAATTCCGATGGAAGCATTGATAATAAGAAGTTTATTGTCGCCATTGCAGATCGTCAGCCCAAGCAACCAAATGACCTGATTGCGCCACTGGCAAGAAAGCTGCCCAATATCCCTTTAAAGCATGGTTCAGATTTTCAGCGATACTTAGGCCAGCTAATCACGGCGAGTTACATTGTGTGTGGCGGTTTTAGTGGTATGCGTGTTAGTGAACTAGATAAGCTCACTCCGAACAGTTATTACCAAGACTCACTGAGTGGCCGAGAGCTTCACCTTCTTCAATCTCATACGTTTAAATTGGGTGAAAAACGAGAGACGTGGGTAACGGCGGCCGTATCAAAAACAGCGGTTGATTTGATGTCCATCCTCACAAAAAGATGGCGAGAAAAAGCGCAATACCCTGATGAGAAATACGCAAATTCGCTTTGGGTCAATCAAACACTCCGCTCTCATGCGCCGAAATTAATTTCGGACTGGAATCAACGGCTAAAACGATTCTGTAGACAGCTTGATTTTGTTGTGACTGATGACGATTACCAAGAGTGTGTGGAATCGAACCCTCGCTCACAGGTTAAAATTGAAAAGCAGGTTGTAGTTGGTCAACCTTGGCCTATGAGTACTCACCAATTTAGACGCAGCCTAGCGTTCTACTGCATTAAAAACCGATTAAGCTCGCTGGTTGCGCTTAAGCAGCAATTCAAGCACTTGTATCTTGCGATGACAGAGTGGTACACGAATGGGGGGCAATTAGCCAGCCTTCGTGATTTAACAGTCGACCCAAAAATCCAACAAACGCTTGATGAGATTAATGCTGAATCCACTACCGACAAAATCTTCAAACTGTGGCATTCGGATGCAACACTATCGGGCGCACATGGCAAAGTCATCATGAAAATGCGAGGTGATGTCCCAACGATCTACAGCTCTTGGGACACCATTTATAACGCGGTAAAAGGCGGAAAACTCACACTTCATGGCTCAATGCACAGCTATTGCAAGTCTGGTTATGACTGCGATATGGATGGAGTGGTCACTCCCCAATTCTGTGTGGACTGTGGCTCTGGTAGTAGCATCATTGACGAGCAACATGCCAAATGGTGGCAGAAAAAACACCGTAGCTTAACCACTTATATGGCTTCTGGAGAGGACGTATCGGTTAGTGAGCTTAGTCATTACATCACGCAAGTTCGAGCTGCTGAGAAGGTCATGGCTGACTTTGATATGCCCTTTACCCCTTTTGAACCAGATTTGAAGGTAGCTAATTTATGAGTAAGAGCGAAAATACACGACTAGCATTAGAGGCTGCCCTAGAACGCATTAAACAAGGCAAGCCCAAGCGCATTCCTACTCACCGTAAACTCAGCGTAAGAGCTGTCGAGGAAGAGGCAAATTTAGGTAATGGCAGTGGCTATTACTACCCTGATTTTGTTGAAAAAGTGAAGCAAACTAAAGCAGAGATTGCGGCAGGGAAAGGTGAAATCATCCAGCCAGAGATACAGACAATACGCACTAAGCTCAAAGAGCAGAAACGTATCAAGGAAAACTTTAAGGCTAAGTATGAGGCTGAGAGAGATAAACTAGCCCTGTTCGCTGCTTCACAGCACCACCTTAACGATAAGCTAGTTCAAGCGTTGGCTCATATAGAAGATTTGGAGTTTGAAAATTCCCAATTACGTGAAGAGTTAGCTCAACTAAAGCGAAGTAAGGTTGTTTCGATTAAGTAATCGTTGAGTTGAGGAATAATAAAGCTTACTCCATACCTTCAAGCTTTTTCTTAATGTGGTCGATAAGGTTTTTCTTGTCGGCCTCATTCAACTTATCTATCAAGCAGACAAGCTCTGCAGAATCAACATCCTCACAAAAAAAGTAGCTCAATGGCACTCCAAGCTCATCAGCAATTAACTTCAAGGTTTGAGCATCCGGTGTATGCTTCCCTTTCTCATACTGATTCATTCTTGGACTAGCAGAACTTTCATCCATACCTATACGGACTCCCAAAGCCTTCTGAGAGAGGTTTGCTTTTTTACGCGCTTCTTTGAGGCGTATTGGTAACGGATTATTGAACGACACTGATGCTTCATATCTCTAAGCTCTATATAACTAAGATTTTCTTAGTTTTACTGATTTCTGTATACTAAGCAATCCTTAGTATTTGAGTGATATAAGCAATACATGAAACGTTCTACGAAAATCAGTGCAGAAATGCACAAGTTGTTGATTGAAAAAAGAATGGATGGTTTTTCTGTTGTGGAAGCGAGGGATGCTTCATTAAATATTGAAAAAGGTACACAAAACCTGGATGAAGCTCGGAAGAAGATTTATCGCCAAATATGGCAATATCAACAAAAGGGGTGGTTGCGAAGTGAAGGTGAAGGAAGAAACAAAAAGTACTTTCAAACCGAACAATTTAGAGATCTCCAGGTAGCGCCTCGAAAAAAAGCCACACGTACCGTTTCTATAAAAGAGTGTGCAACGGATTATTCCGTGTTATTTCGAGAGAGTAATGAATACAAAGGTGAATTGGAGATCGTGCTTGGTGAAATTGAAGAATACCAGTCATTAAGGTCTCGCTTCCCTGAGCTTGAGTGCAAGTTAACCCCACTGTTACAGCAAGCAAAAGAGCGTTCAGCACACCTACTTGGAAAGGTGAATGGGTTGACGAATGTTCTTAAAACCCTCTCAGAAGATTGCCAACCGTGTTAAGACATTGGCAACTAGAGTGCTCGGAGAAAGCATTACAAACATATAGAAAAAACCAAAAACACTTTTTCTGCCAAGCAACCCCTGGGGCTGGAAAAACCGTACTTGCCGCCACTATCGCATCAAAGTTGCTAAAAGACGGTTTGGTCAATCTTGTATTATGTTTCTCTCCATCATTAACGGTTTCTGATGGTATAAAAAAAACCTTTTCACAGACTCTTAATTGCACCTTTAATGGTGGGCTAGGCTCGATCGGACAATCACTCACATACCAATCAATTCAGTTTCTCAATGATGAATTTTGGAAGACACTTCGTAATCACCGAGTGTTCGTCGTCTTTGATGAGATACACCATTGCTCAGGCTCAGAGATTGAAAATGCGAATGTTTGGGGCCAACAAGTCCTAACAAAAGTTCAAGAGTTAGCTACCTTTACTCTGGCGATGTCAGGCACCCCTTGGCGTTCAGACTCTTTACCTATCGTGACGGCCGAATATAACAGCCCTGACGGGCAGTTGTTGGTTGACTACCAATACACATTAAAGCAGGCAATAGCTGATAATGTCTGTAGAAACCCGAGAATCGTATTGGTTGATAATGAACATTTGTCAGTAACTAGCGATGAGAAAGTTGAATCATTCTCTTCGATACTTGAGATGCTTAAGCAAACTAAAACCTCGTACCAAAGTGTCATTCATAATAGAGAGGCAATGGAATACTTGCTTGACCTTGGTTGCAAAAAGCTCGCGGAGATACGCCACCACTCCCCTAATGCCGGTGGGTTAGTTGTTGCTTCGTCTGTTTACCACGCTCAAACCATTAAAAAGATACTCTGTGAAAAGTACTCACAAACCGTCTCAATCGTGACTTATCGGCATGAAGAACCTTTAGATGAAATTGAACGTTACCGTCGAGACAATACTCAATGGATTGTTAGTGTAGGAATGATCAGTGAAGGTACTGATATTCCTCGCCTTCAAGTTTGTTGCCACATGAGTTCGGTTAAAACAGAGTTGTACTTTCGGCAAGTACTCGGACGGATTCTTCGAGTAAATGGCTCTATGAATCAGCAAGCGTGGTTATTCACTTTTGCAGAGCAAAGCCTAATTGAGTTTGCAGAGCGAATAGAACAGGACATACCTGAGTCTTGTATGTTTGCAGAAATGATGGAACACATTAAATTGGAATCAGATTACTTAGGTCATACTTCGAATAAAGAAAGTATACTGAACGAACAAGAGGAGCTAAGTACAAAAATATTATGGGGCAACAAAACTAGGAGTAGTGCCGATCTTGCTTGCTCACTCAGCACTTTCGATGAGGTATTACTTGGAGCTTTTAAACAACGTGTTATTTCAGCTTTTTTGACAAATAACTAACAAGACCAAGGTTTTAAAGCATCTGCTAGCACTAGCTATAGCTAACGGTTAAAGTGCTGGCAGATACAAAGCCGAGAGGAACACAACCCCAAATATCTAAATACCATGATTATAACCACAGTGAGAACACTTTCGGTTGTATCCCCACATAGCCTGTGAGTTTTTAATCAAGTGAGCTTTGCTCGTTCTAGATTCGAACGCATCCTCGATCCAGCGCCCCAATTGCTCTGCAGATTTAGGAGCCCAGTGATATTGGGCATAGCATTCGCCATCACTGCTAAAATTAGCTGAAAACCTTTCTGGTACGTATGGAGCTTCTTTGACATTTGGTAAAACAATCCCGATTAGGCCATTGGGTATATAAGCCCCTTGCCTTAAAGAAGATTTGATTTCCCAATCTATGTATCGACGGCTATGAGTACAGGTTCCCATCAAGACAATCGTAACGGTTGAATCACTCAAGTAATCTTGACGAATTCGAGACATAACATAGTCACCATCGTTGCTGTCAATGAAATCGGCATCATCATAAACACCAAGCTCTTTCGCTATGAATACCTCACTCCATTTATCTATAAAACTCCGTACAGCATCCCTATCAACGCCATAATGTGAGATAAATACTTTTCTTCTGACACCACTATAAGCCATAACTAACCACCTCAAACCTTCCGCTCAACCAAAAGAAAGCCTATGCCACTGATGGCATTTATAATGTACGATACTGGCTTAAAAGTAAAAAATCTAGGACATTCGTGTGAACAATATATCAATCCAATACCCTGCTTTATTTGATTCAGCAGACAAAGCCTCCATTACTTCCCAAAAAAGCTTCCTACGACTAACCATTCTTCACGCTCTCGTACTGTTGGTTGGTACGTTGCTATCAATTAATGTTATACCAACAAAAGAATATAGTATGGTTGTCGCTATATTCTATATCCTGGCTTTAGTTTTTACTTATAAGCTTGGGAGAAATCGCTATGAAAAAAACTGGTACAACGGACGTGCGATAGCTGAATCAATAAAAACATCTACGTGGAAGTACTGTATGAGAGCTGCTCCATACGCTGACGATATTTCTATGCAAGTACCAAACGCCAACTTCCGCAATATGCTAACCCAAATTATTAAGAGTAATAACGAGTTAGGAGAAATTGTCCAAGCTCACCAGAGCACAGGTGAACAGATAACTGCAACAATGCAAGACATCAGATCGATGAATCTTGAAGATCGAAAATCTTACTATTTGGAACATCGAATAGATGAACAAAGACAATGGTACGCAACTAAAGCATCAATCAATAATAAGATGCACAATCGATGGTTTATCGGGCTAATGCTTGCGCAGGGCTTTGCATTACTTTGTGTATTGTTAAGAATTGCCTACCCTGAATGGCAATACTGGCCTACTGATGTGTTCGCATTAGGTGCGGCATTTATTTTGGGTTGGATGCAGATCAAGAAACACAATGAACTGTCATCATCATATTCTCTGACCGCTCAAGAGATTGGAATCATTCGAGGCGGCATTGAAGGTGTACTAACTGAAGAGCAGTTTTCAGAGTATGTTAGTTCCACCGAAATGGCTTTCTCTAGAGAGCACACTCAATGGGTAGCACGACAAAATCAATAAGTGAACAAATCGTGGCTAACATACATATTAGCCACTAAAATATTTGTTTAAGCTCTAGAATAATCTCGAATAGCTGAAACAATACTTTCTGTATTCCATCTCACATCGACCCTAGATCTGCTAGTAACTGTCGTAGAGCTGCGTACCTGTCCTCTTGGAATCACACCGATGACAGGTACTCCATTGGATAACGCGGTATCAAGTTCCCATTCCATCCAATGACTATGGCTTGCATAAACTCCAGCCAAGCCAATAACGATATCCGAATTTAGAATCTTCTCTTTCAAGCGAGCCTTAACATAGCTTGCATTTGCAGAGTTTATTGGCTCAAACCTCGAGACTTCTTTAAATTCAATATTAAAGTAGCCTCGATCATTGAGTAAATTTCTTAAGCCTTGTAGGTCAGCAGAGTGATCCCATGAGTGGCTAATGAATACACGATGGTTTTTTGCCATTTATTAGTCTCCTTTATACACATAAAGTTGTATATTGGGGCAAATGTTAAATGTTCAAGCAGTAGACCTTAATTATCAACTCTACAAGTAGGGTTACTACCAAATCAGGAGTCATCATGTATTCAGGTCAAAAAATATGTTTTGTAATTATGGGGTTTGGAAGAAAAACTGACTATTCGACAGGAAAAACATTCGACCTAGATAAAACATATAAAAACATTATCCAACCAGCAGTAGAAAGCACTGGGTATCAATGTGTTAGAGCTGATGAAATCCAAGATCCAGGACTTATTGACAAGAGTATGTATGCACTCCTAATGCACGCAGATCTTGTTGTAGCAGATATTTCGACTTTTAATCCTAATGCGATATATGAGTTAGGTATACGACATGCTGTGAAACCAAGTACCACAATCATACTCAAAGAAGAAGGTGGGAAAATCAACTTCGACTTGGATCACACAAGAATATTTCAATACAAACACTTAGGTGAAGATATAGGTGTAGATGAAGCAATAAGATGCCAATCAGCTCTAGCTGCCCTGATTCAAAATGCTACCAAAAATGCGTTTATTGATAGTCCTTTATACGATTTCATTAACGATATCCACCCCCCAAAATTACCGCCAGCAGAATACTCTAGGATCATTGGGGATTTGGCACAAAAAGATAATCACATCTTTGCAGTTACTGAAAAAGCACGCTCTTTAATGAGTGAAGGTGAGTTTGTAGAGGCAGCAAAATTATGGAAAAGAGCATCAGAAATAGCCCCAACTGAAGATTATTTTGTACAACAGCAAACTCTAGCGACATACAAATCCAAGCAGCCATCTGAAGCAACAGCTTTATCAGACGCTCTTCGTATCATTGAAAAGCTAAGCAATAACGGAGAGTCAAACGACCCAGAAACCTTGGGGTTAGTTGGGGCAATCTATAAACGTATGTGGCTCCTCAACAGTGATAGGGAGTGTCTACGCCGAGCTAAAAACTTCTATGAGAAAGGCTTTCAAATTAGCTCAGATTATTATACTGGGGAGAACTTTGCGTTATGTTTAGATTTACTCTCTTCTACAGAAACCGATGACGATGAAAAAACATACTTCAAGATTGCAGCAAAGAAAACCAGAAAGCGAATTATAGAAATCTTACAGGATCTAGCGATGGAAGAGCCCAATAGCAAGTACAAATGGGCTTATGCGACTTTATCAAATTGTCATTATGCACTAGGACTAGGAAGCGAAGGTAATAGATATGAAAAGCTCTTTAAGAGTATTACTGATGTACAGTGGGAGCTAGAGACATTCGAAGAAGGTAAAAAAAGAATGTTAGAACTTACAAGCTAGTACCTCGTAACAAAGAGTAATATCAAGGAGTGGTAGAGTCTAACCACTCCCCATACTTTGGTCGTATAATTAGAGGCTCACTACAGCTTTTACTATGTCTAAGTGAGAAACACTAACATTTATATGTTGCATTCACCTTGAACGTAACTAAAAAGTTAACGAGTTGCCTGACGATAGGTTTTCCCCATAAACATTGGAAGCCTTCGCAATAGAAAAAATGTGCGCAAGCATTTTTTCTTTATCCTCACTATTTGAGGATTTACAATAGTCCTTCGCTAATGTAAACATAAGCTTTAGATGCCAAGTTTCCGCAGTAAGTAAAAGGTATTTATCCAAGCTACTATCTTTCACGTATGAGCTAGAGTCACCGAAGAAATAAATCTCATATTCCATTACAGCCATATTAAGAAGTGCTCTTACCGGCGTGTCTAAATACTCCTGTAATTCATTGTTATTGAAATAACTTTTTAATCCAGATGGTAATACCGGCCTGTATTCAAAATTGCTCCAGTTATAACTTCCCAACTTCTCCTGTTCCTCTCCGATTTTAGATAAACATTCCTCAACAGAAAGGCCTAATGGAAAACCTGATTGCTCATGAAGATGGATGGAAAATGCTGAAGTTAACCTTCTTACAAAACCATAAGCAGCAGCTTCTGCTATCGCTAAAGTTGCCAAGCTGCGCTCCTCAGAAAGCAGCTTACTTAATTTAGGTTCATTACGTAATAGCTTAAGTATTGGTGAGTTAAACTCGAAATCGTCCCCTTCCAATTTAGATAATGAAGAAACAAGGTAATTCTCTAAGTCTCTATACTTTAGTGGGCTGTATTCATGGATGTGAAATCCATGAATATCGAAAACTGACTTGTTATTGTCATTTGCCTCTCGAATCAGAATGGTCGGCTTGTTACTAAGGCTTAGCCTTACTCCCAGTTCGTACATTACATTTGGGTTTGGGGTTTCGCCTGATAGATCACATATCACGATATCTGAAGAGTAAAGGTCCAAAATTATTTGCGAGGTAATATCAAATGCATCATCTGAACGGCTAACTACATAGTCGCACTGTACAGTCGTGTCATTTTCGATTCTTTCTTTTAGATTTATATTGAAGAACTCTGTCAATGAATCACGGTTTCTCATTGGTGTTTCACTAAAAGGCATTACTACAAAAATTTTTTTCTTCACTTTAGACATTGGCATTCTCTGTTTTTGCTTCACTTATGTTTGAATATACTAACATGTCCTTATTCACCAAATCAGATACTGCACTAAGGTCGCATACATAAACCTTTGCCAATCACCAAGTGTGTTGCACGGGTTCTTCTACCTTACTTTCAAGCTGACGTTTCCCTAAAATCCTCTTCTTTTGAATAGTATAGAGTTCTGGAAAATGGTAAGTTACCTATTCTAATGTTAGGAAAAAGACGCTTAGTTTTAATACTTTTCTGGAAAGACTCAGACGCCTTTTTCTAATTACCTTTCCAGATTTATTTCAGAAACCACCTGTGTTGGTAGTATGTGACCATGAGATAATCAACGTCTTAGTTGAACTCTCTTTAGAAGCAGGCCTTGTGCCTGCTTTTTTATGGCCGCTCTGAACCTTAGCTATCGATTCGACGTAACACAAATATCTACCTATCTAGAACAAAAATGGAGTTTGTGATGAATCTACTCATTGAATCATTTGAAGGCGGGATCTACTTGGCTTATCAAGTTATTGGCGAGCAAAAGCAATTAATCAAAGATGACCACCAGCACCCTATGAAGTTTTTGAGTGTTAACCAAGCACGCGATCACTTTAGCGACCAAGGTGTAGCATCAGCTATGCTGGTTCATAACAGTGCTTACGACGAGATGTGCGGTGAACACTGTGGTAGCACACAACCTTTCGAGATTGATTTGAAGTGGAGTTAAATCAACCTCAAATCAATCGCGATAAAAATGGAAAGGCTTGCATCAATGCAAGCCTTTCTTATGGGATTCACTTTCCCTTTTAATCGCTTAGATCAGCGCGATGTCCGTTTCAGTCTTCGTTTAATGTTTTGTTCTTTCACTACAAAGTCGAATAGCGGAGCGAACAGGTTGGCGAACAAGATAGCCAGCATAATGCCCTCTGGGTAGGCTGGATTAAGCACTCGAATACCGACGGTCATCACGCCGATCAAAATCCCATAGGCCCATTTACTCTGATTAGTAAACGCGGCAGATACTGGGTCTGTTGCCATGAAGAAGGTACCAAACGCGACACCACCCAACACAAAGTGCCAGTAGAAGGGCATCGAAAACATCGAGTTGGTTTCTGACCCTATCCAGTTCATCAAGCTAGAAGTGACAACGAGACCAATAATCACACCAGCCACAATACGCCAAGAAGCTATCTTCATCGCTATCAAAATCACACCGGTCAGCATAATCAGTAGTGAAGACACTTCGCCCATCGAGCCCGGTATGTTACCTACAAAAGCATCCATCCAAGTGATCGCCTCGCCAGTCATATTATTCATAAGCGAAGTGCTGCCCCCCTCATACCATTGACTCAGTGGTGTCGCGCCTGAATAGCCGTCAGCGGCAACCCACACAAGCCCGCCCGACATGTTGGCAGGATAAGCAAAGTAGAGAAACGCGCGGCCTGCGAGAGCTGGATTAAGGAAATTGCGTCCGGTACCTCCAAACAACTCTTTCGCGACTACGATACCAAAGGTAATACCCAATGCAGCTTGCCATAGCGGGATGGTAGGTGGGAGGATTAGCGCAAACAGCACCGAGCTAACAAAGAAGCCCTCGTTCACTTCATGCTTGCGAACGACAGCAAATAAGACTTCCCAGAAGCCCCCCACCACAAACACCGTCGCATAGACGGGTAGGAAATAGAGCGCTCCGAGTAATAACTGACTTCCCCAGCCGCTTTCCACTACGGACTGCACGTCACCAAATGCCCATGACAAACGCCAACTGTTCTCAATAATCGAGGCAATCTCGTTAAATTGATAGCTGACGGTTAGCGCCGAGACACTCTGGTGCCCGACGTTATACATCCCCCAGAACATTGCAGGGAAAGTCGCCAGCCAGACAAGAATCATGATGCGCTTGAGATCGATGCTGTCTCGAACATGAGTCAAACCTCGATTTACACTCCCTGGTGTGTAAAGTAAGGTGGCAAACGCTTCATAGACTGGGTATAACTTTTCGTATTTACCCCCAACTTCAAAACGCGGGGCTACGTCTTCTAATCGCTTCTTCAAACTCATAATCTCAATCACCTTATTGCTGAGTTATGGTTTTCTACGCACCAACGGCTCTATTTGAACAATTTTTAGTGATTTTTAATCAAATTCGTATTGAAGAGTGTGTGTCTATAGGTCGAACCGATATTGAAAAAGGAAGGTGTCTAAACCACAAAGCCCCAGCAATGGCTGAGGCTAGGTAGGTTACTATTGAAGTGATGGTCGTTACTTAACGCACATTACGTTTAGTAGTGAAGAACCTTTGAGTTGGTTTACGTTACCGTTAGTAAACAGACCTTTTTTGTCGGCTCCCCAATACGGTAGATGCATTGGCCAGTTCTGCTTTTCCATGATCTTTGAGCTCAGGATGTTCTGCCACTGCTTTTCGGTCATCAGTTTCATGTTAACCTGGTTACACACTAACTCAGCACTGCCGTAATCGAGACGGTTCCAAGGTTTCCCTTGCTCCATGTAAAACGGCTGTTGATGATCCAGAAGATAAGGGATGGCATATTGGCTGCCCGCAACATTTGCCGTCACACGAATTTCGATATCAAGCTCATTGTCTGAGCTCGCGACATCGACGGGAAGTGCTTGAACACCAGCACTGGCAACACTTACTTTTGATATTGGCTGAGTTGGGGCTTTTGCTGTTTTAGGGGCTTTAGGTTCAGCAGGTTTCGTCACGGTCGACTGTGACGAAGCCTGGGATTTATCAGCTACACGAATAAAAGACTCAGCGTAACCTGAAACCTTACGCACTTGAGCAAGATCTTTTCTCGCCTCAGAGAATGTCGAGTAAGGACCGATTAAGCAGCGATAACTTCCGCCTTCCGGCTTCATCCATACATTGGTCGATATCTTCTCATACAGAGGCTTTGCTCGGTTCAATGACAGAGGCTTATTCAGCAGACCACATTGGACCCAAAACAGGTCGTTGTCTGAATGACGTTTCGGCGCTTTACTGCCCCACACACCCTTACCGATAGGACATGACTGTTCTAGCTGTGGTAATTGATTGGTACTTGCCTGAGTGGCATCACATAAAAATGATTCCGCATGTACTTGGCTAGAAACCAAAAGAGACACCGCAATCAACCCCATACGATAATTGCTAATCACAGCACCACCTATAACATTCATTATCAATTTCATAACCACCACTTAAACCCTGACAGGCAAACTGTTATCGAGTGAGTATCGATAGAACGCAGATTCTATTTAAACGATTATTAACAGTATCAATCAATGATATTCAGTTCTAGATCTCTTAAGCCCAAAAAGAGCCGTAATGACTTACGGCTTTTAGTTTAGCGACTTTTTTTGTTAAAAATCTATCTACGCTATCATCCTTTATAAATTTTAGGATTGAATACGTCACGTAACCAGTCGCCTAATAAGTTAATCACCAAAACCAATGTTACTAAAAGCACACCAGGGAACGCTGTGATCCACCATGCACCAGAGAAAATATAGTTAAAGCCCGTGCTAATTAGCGCTCCCAGTGACGGCTGATCGACCGGAAGACCTAAGCCGAGGAAAGAAAGGGCCGCTTCTGACATGATTGCGTTAGCCACCTGTACCGTAGAGATAACCAATATTGGCGATAGACAGTTCGGTAAAATGTGACGGAACATAATACGAGGTGCTCTAAAGCCCATTACACGCGCCGCTTCGACGTATTCTTTCTTTTTTTCTGCCAAGACGGATGCGCGGATAGTTCGCGCATACTGCGGCCATTCTGCCACCCCGATGATCACGACCAACATCACAACGGCATATTGCGCATAGAAGTCACTGCCGAAACTTGCCTTAAATATAGCAGAGACAATGATCGCAACCATCATGGTTGAAAATGAAAGCTGGACATCGGCAAAACGCATCAGAAAGTTATCAATACGACCACCAAAATAACCCGCAGACAGACCAATAATAATACCTAAAGTTAGCTGAAGACCCACGGCTAAGAAACCAATCGTCAAAGAAAGGCGAGAGCCGTAAAGCATCGTAGATAGAATGTCACGACCTTGCTCATCAGTGCCCAGTAAGAAGCGCTCTTCGCCGTCTTCCATCCAAGATGGTGGCAACTCTGAGTCCATGATATCGATAGACGTCACGTCGTACGGGTCTGTTGGCGCTAAAATCGGTGCCGCCAGTGCCATCACTAAAAAAGCAGCAAAAATAGCAAAGCTGACCATTGCCACTTTATCGCGTAAAAAATAGTACAGAATGTCTGACTGCTTGAATCGCTCCCAACGGGATGGCGCGGTTGTTGTTTGTTCCATGGTTATGCTCCTTTCCCTGTAATATTCACTGTTGGGTTGATAATGCCGTACAGCAGATCAACAATCGTGTTGGTGACCACGAAAATCAGGCCAACAAAGATAACGTATGCGGTAATCAGTGGTGTATCCACTCGGTTAATCGCTTCAAGGAATAGGAAACCGGTACCCGGCCACTGGAATACCGTTTCAGTAAGAATGGTGTAAGCCACCATAGTACCAATTTGAACCCCCCCTACCGTGAGTACTGGGAGCATGGTGTTTTTCAAAGCGTGTTGGTAGTAAATCTTGTTCAGCGCTAAGCCTTTCGCTTTACCAAACTTAATGTATTCAGAACTTAAAACCTCCAGCATTTCAGAGCGTACTAGACGAATAAACAGAGGCAGCATGATAGATGCCAAAGCGATGCTCGGCAGTACTAAGTGTGCAAGACCGTCGAGCGTTAAAAAGCCAGACTCCCAGCCAAACCAGTTCGCCGTATCACCACGTCCAAACGACGGCAACCAACCAAGCTCAATAGAGAACACATACATCAGCATGATTGCGGTTAAGAAAACAGGCACAGAGATACCGATACTACTGCCCGCCATCACCAGTTTAGTGAAGAAGCTTTTGGGGTGTATTGCAGAATAAACGCCAAGTGGGATCGACAGACAAACGATGATCAGAGACGCGCCAAACACCAGTTCTAGCGTCGCGACCAGCTTATCTAAAATTACATCCACCGCTGGACGTTTAAAGAAATATGAAGTACCAAGATCGCCTTGTAGAGCTGCGCCTATAAAACGAGTGTATTTTGTAACGAAGGGATCATTTAATCCGAGCTCATCACGCAGCGCTTGACGCTCCGACTCTGAAACAGATTGACCAACTAACTCACGCAACGGGTCGCCCAGGTTATCCTGAATGGCAAACGCCACCAAACTGATCACAAACATCACTATCAGTGCCTGAAACAGGCGCTTGACCAGAAACGTAACCATTCCTTGCCCCTTATCTATCCATGACTGCCTAATCGACATCCGCGACTAGACAACAAATAATTCAGCCTTGAAAAAGGTATTTAGCCAGACTGAAGAAAGACCAAATACCGAAACTTAAATCTATATCTTAATCATATAGAGAGCCTGAACACTTCAGGCTCTCGATTCTAACAAGCGAGATTATTTTACAACGAGGTCGCCGAAGTAAGGCATCACCATTGGGTTAACGATATCGGCGGCACCGACATTCGATTTCGCGCCCCACGCTTCACTCTGCCAATGTAGCGGAACAAATACCGCATCGTTGTACAGTGTCGCTTCAACGCCTTTCAGCATTTTAGAGCGCTTAACTGGGTCCGTTTCTGTGTTAGAAGCTTCTACAATCGCATCCATTTCTGGGTTTGAGTAGCCAGAACAGTTGTATTGACCACGACCGGTCTCTTCGTTACGAGTCATGGTTAGGAACTCGTTGAAGTTCGCTGAATCTTCGGTGTCTGAGTGCCAACCGATCATCATCATGTCTGCTGAACATCGGTCAAACTCAGGCCAATACTGCGCTTTAGGCATGGTTTTAAGATCAACTTTGATACCAATCTTAGACAGCATTGCCGCCGATGCTTGAGCCACTTTTGCATCGTTCACATAACGGTTGTTTGGTGCCATCATCGTGAGTGTAAAGCCATCTTCGTAACCCGCTTCTTTCATGAGCATTTTGGCTTTTTTCAGGTCGTAACGAGGCACAAGTGCATCATCGTGACCCGCGTAGCCTGTTGGGCTTAGCTGACCAGCAGCCGTAGCAAAACCTTTCATGATTTTCTTAACAATACCTTCATTGTTAATCGCATGAACGATGGCTTGACGAACACGTACGTCTTTCAGTGCTTCGTTGCTGTTTTGATTCATTTGGAACGTAATGATACGAGTACCCGGCAGCGTCACTAAATCAATGTTCTTCGCGTTTTTAACACGCTTGTGATCGTTAGGTGCGACGGGGTGAATCATGTCTACATCGCCAGAAAGAAGTGCCGCGACACGTGTTGCGTCTTCTTTGATTGGAACCAATGTTAGCTTGTCTACGTTACCTTTCGATTCTTTGTCCCAGTAATCGTTGAACCGCTCAAACGTCACTTTAACGCCTTGCTCACGCTGCGTTACGATGAATGGCCCAGTACCTGAAACGTGAGTCGAAGCAAACGAGTTTCCGTGCTTAACTAGCTCAGATTTATCTTTGCCTTCCGCGGTTTTGCCAGAATAGAATTTACTGTCCATCGGGAAGATATAAGTTGCAGTTTGCAGCACAAGTGGGTAAGCCGCTTTTGAAATAAGCTCAACGGTGTAGTCATCCACTTTTACCATTTTTTCGTATGGCGTGAAGATAGACTTAAAGTCTGGAGAAGCTTGTAGACGCTCAAAAGTCCACACAACATCATCAGCGGTGAACTCATTCCCAGAGTGGAATTTCACACCTTTACGTAAGTTAAAGCGGAAAGTCGTTCCATCAACACGCTCCCAGCTAGTTGCTAGGCGACCTTCAAAATCCATCTCTTGAGTGAAACGTACTAGAGGGTCAAACACCATGTGAGACATTTGCAATGTGCCACCAGACAGTTGCTCATGCGGGTCAAGTGATACAGGGTCAGCGGCGTAGCCAACGGTAATATCTGCTGCTGCTGCACTAAAGCTTAGGCCAGCTGCCATCAAAGCGACTACTAATTTGCTTTTCATGGTTTTCATTGCATAACTCCTTCATGCGGGAATCCAGATCCCTAATTGTTGTATTTGCGTCTGTTTATTGTTGTTAGCAAGCCAAGTCCAACTTGCTGATTTTTATACCGCGGCTTTTGCCACTGCTTTTTCTTCTCTTAAACCCGTAAATTCAGGCATTAAAGAAATGAGATGTTTGCTGTATTCGTGCTGAGGCGATTGGAATAGCTGCTCAGTTGGCGCCACTTCCAATAGTTGACCCATTTGCATCACGCCGACACGATCACACATTTGGCGAATAACCGGTAAATCGTGACTGATGAACAGCATGGTCAGGTTGAGTTCGTCTTGTAGGTCTTTTAATAGGTTAAGGATCTGAGCCTGTACCGACACATCCAGCGCCGAGGTAGGTTCATCACAAATCAGAAGACGTGGACGAGTTGCCAAGGCGCGAGCGATAGAAATACGCTGACGTTGACCACCTGAGAATTCGTGTGGGTATTTAACTCCAGCCATCTTGCCTAAACCAACATGCTCAAGCAGATCGTGAACGATCTGCCGAGTTTCATTCTCGTTGCGCGTAAGCTTATGGAATCGAATCGGTTCAGCAATGATGTCAAAGATCTTCATTCGAGGGTTCATTGATGTGTATGGATTTTGGAACACCATCTGCATTTGGCGACGCATAGGGCGACGCTCTTTCTCTGACTTAAGTGCAGTAAGGTCAATACCTTCAAACGTTACCTTGCCTGAGTTGGGGGCGTACAAGCCTGCAATCACACGAGCAATCGTTGACTTGCCCGAACCCGATTCACCAACCAGACCAAAAGTTTCACCTTCATGTACCTCAAAGCTCACGTTGTTTGACGCCTGAACGTATTCACGGCGGCTCTCAAAGAAAGAGTCCTTGGTGGTAAAGCGTAAGTGCACGTTTTCAACATTCAATAATGGGCCAGTGTAATCGCGGTGATCTTGGCTTTGACCTAACCAGTGATTTTTCACATCCAGAGGTTCCATCTCGTGCGCTTCTTCGATGTAACTCACCAAAGGGAAACGATCGAGCTTACGATCTGAACGCGGAACTGCGGAGATAAGACTGTGCGTATAGGGGTGTTCTGGGGTACCAAGAACTTTCGCCGTCGGACCAAACTCAACCAAATCACCACGATACATCACCGCAACGCGATCAGTCACATTAGAGACCACACCCATATCGTGCGTGACCAACATACAGCCGACGTTTTTCTGGATACAGAGGTCGCGAATTAACCCCAAAATTTGGTCTTGGATAGACACATCCAAGGCGGTTGTTGGTTCATCTGCGATGATTAAGTCAGGTTCACCCGCCAATGCGATCGCGATAACCACACGCTGACGCATACCGCCAGAGAATTGATGTGGGTACTGCTTTAAACGGTTTTCTGGTTGTGGGATACCAACTTGGTTCATCAAGTCTAATGAGCGCTGGTAGGCTTCTTGATCCGAAACCTTCATGTTGGCATGAATTGTCTCTTTTAACTGATGCTCTACGGTGAATAGAGGGTTAAGAGAAGTCATTGGATCTTGGAAGATAAAACCAATCTTTGAGCCGCGAACAGAACGCATCTGTTCAGGAGATAAACCGGAGACTTTTTCGCCGTCCAGAAATACCTCGCCGCTAGCGATGCGGCCAGGAGGGCTCAGTAAATCGATCACAGCATTACCTACTGTTGATTTTCCGGCACCAGACTCGCCGACGACACCAACAATCTCACCACGTTCAATGTTGAACGACAGCGACTTTACAGCAGCGTGTACACCATGACGAGATGGGTATTCGATGCGCAGGTTTTTTACTTCTAAAAGTGACATTATCAGACCTCTACTGCTTTGGCAGCTTTCTGCCCTGTCTGTAAAATTGAATCCATTCTTACCAAAATATTATTCTGATATTTTATACGGTTGCCAATTTGGCAAATAATTCACAAAAAAGCAACAAAATCAGGATAAAAAATCGACATCAAACGTTTAACAAGCAAAACAAGCACATAACAATTCATAATGACAATATATAATAGAAAGAAAGCATACTATTTTGTTATTAGACTTTCCCCCGAAAACCCCAACAAAACTAGACTGCAGTGTTTCTCCCCCAATAAGAAGAATTCACCACCAAACAACTCAACTAGTTAATCATGCCAATAAAAAAACCACTTTCAATTCTTTATGCTAATGATATAAACACGGAAAATACAAACAATCCGTTCATTGGCTCATAAGCACTCTTTAGTTGTTTATGTAACAGAAATGTTAAGCACAAACCGTAACAATCACATTGAAAATAGATTTTATTTTTCGAAGTCATCCTCCGACAAAGCCTATTATCTTGCCGGAGGAGCTTTCTAGAATTTGGGATAATCTTACTTATTTTATAGAATAGGCACTGTTATAAACCAACCATTGTCAGAGTCATGGTGTGCTTATCTTATATGAAGGGAGATCGTCGATGTAATAACAGATAGGTTGTTGAATGGGTAGGTTTAACGTTTCAAGTCTATGGGATAAGGCTCAAATGACAGATGTAAAAAAGCCCCGTCATTTCTGACGGGGCTTTCTTGTGTGGTCGGTGAAGAGGGATTCGAACCCCCGACCCTCTGGTCCCAAACCAGATGCGCTACCAAGCTGCGCTATTCACCGAGATATTTTGTTTGATGACTCAAACCGGAAGCTTCAAAGAAGTACCAAAATTAATGGGGTGGCTAACGAGATTCGAACTCGCGACCACCGGAATCACAATCCAGGGCTCTACCAACTGAGCTATAGCCACCACTAACTTTTTATATAACCGCTATGATGCGATTATTGAAATAGTGGTCGGTGAAGAGGGATTCGAACCCCCGACCCTCTGGTCCCAAACCAGATGCGCTACCAAGCTGCGCTATTCACCGACTAGTTTTGTATCGACTCTTGGGAATAATGAATCAATACTGGAAGCCGAAGCTACCGATATTTTTAAAGAAAGAATGGGGTGGCTAACGAGATTCGAACTCGCGACCACCGGAATCACAATCCAGGGCTCTACCAACTGAGCTATAGCCACCATTGTTTCTTTTTGCCAATGCTACTCACCTAAGCAAGACCGGATGGCGCGCCTGAAAGGATTCGAACCTTCGGCCTTTGGCTCCGGAGGCCAACGCTCTATCCAGCTGAGCTACAGGCGCATGCCCTGTCGGCGGAGTGGAATAATACGTAGATCACTTAAGGTCGTCTAGTACTTTTTTAACTTTTTTTTCTGTTTGGTCTCTTTTTCGACAGTTAATATGTGATAAACCCCTTATTTGAGTACAACWACTGGCCGCAGCTTATAAGTTGTTGTTTATTGCAACAACTTATAAGGATATAATTACCCATTATTTACATTGATTTAACAGTTGCTCTTTGCTGTCCAAATCAAAATACCCTTCCAACACTATAAATCGGTAAGCACGCACTTACCTTGGGAATGTAAAGTGAGTTTAATGGATATTTCTCATCGAATTTTAAGCGTGGCCATCGCAGCTTTAACCTTTTCAACGGGTGCTATGGCTGCAGGCCTAAGCGAAGCAGAGCACGATGCAATTGCTGAACGCATCAAACCCGTTGGACAAGTGTACCTTGTCGGCAGTGAACCAGCAGCCGCAGAACCAACAGGCCCTCGTGATGGCGCAACAGTTTACGGTACCTTTTGTATCGCTTGTCACGCATCTGGTGTAAGTGGCGCACCTAAAACTGGGGATGCTGGTGACTGGGCTCCTCGTATTGCGAAAGGTCGCGATATCCTAGCGGACCATGCCATCAACGGCTTCAATGCCATGCCAGAGAAAGGCTCATGTATGGACTGTTCAGACGACGAAATCAAAGATGCTATCGAACACATGATTGCTGGTCTGTAATTTATCGATCTGTAATTAAAAATGCCAGATTCAAAAAAGGTGACTGCATGGTCACCTTTTTTATTAGCGTCTATATCGTACGATTAAAGTAGATCATTACTTCTTGTTGAACATCGCGCGAATATTGGCAATATGCGCCTGCCCTTTTTCCATTCTTTCTTCAGCGGATTGAGGCTTCTTAGCGCTTTCCCACTCCACATCATCATGCGGCAGTTCGTCAAGGAAGCGACTTTGTGTTGGCTTTATCAACTCACCATACTGACGGCGTTCACGACACTTAGTAAAAGTGAGTTCTTTCTGCGCTCGCGTAATCCCGACGTACATAAGACGACGCTCTTCTTCTACGTTACCTTCATCAACACTGGTTTGGTGCGGCAAAATGCCCTCTTCTGCACCCATCAGGAATACATACGGGAACTCTAGGCCTTTCGATGCATGCAATGTCATTAATTGGACTTGGTCTGCATCGTCATCATCTTCACCACGTTCCATCATGTCGCGCAGCGTTAAACGTTGAACCACCTCACGTAGGGTTTTCTCTTCTTTGTCGTAGTTATCACCCTCAAGATCGGCCACAATCCAACTATACAGATCAGAGACGTTCTTCATTCGCATTTCAGCCGCTTTCGGGCTTGCCGATGTTTCGTACAACCAATCTTCATAGTTAATGTCGCGCACCAAAGAGCGCACGGCCTCAACCGTATTACCACGCTCAGCATTATCTGAAATTCGAACAATCCAATCGCCAAAACGACGCAGGTTTTCTAAACCGCGTCCCGTCAATGTTTGCTCCAAGCCCATCTCAAAACTGGCTTCAAACAGGCTCTTGCCACGCATATTGGCGTAGCTACCTAATTTTTCGAGCGTTACCGGACCAATCTCACGACGCGGCGTGTTTACGATACGTAAAAAGGCGTTGTCATCATCGGGGTTCACTAACACACGCAGGTAAGCCATGATGTCTTTAATTTCAGCTCTCGCGAAGAAAGACGTACCGCCAGAGATCTTGTAAGGCACACGGTTTTGCATCAAGGCTTTTTCAATCAAGCGAGATTGGTGGTTACCACGGTAAAGTACTGCGTAATCTTTGTATTCTGTGCGATTCAAAAACTTGTGGGCGATGATCTCACCAGTAATGCGCTCAGCTTCATGCTCTTCATTCTTGGCATTCAGCACCTTGATCTTTTCACCGTCCGGGATCTCGGAGAACAGTGACTTCTCATAAACATGGGGGTTATTCGCGATCAAGATGTTCGCCGCACGCAAAATTCGACTGGTTGAACGATAGTTCTGTTCGAGTTTGATCAGGCGCAGATTCGGGTAATCTTCACCAAGCAGCACCAAGTTTTGTGGTTTTGCACCGCGCCATGAATAGATCGATTGGTCATCGTCGCCTACGACCGTCAAACGACCACGCTCTCCCACCAGCAAGCGAACCAATTCGTACTGACTGGTATTGGTATCTTGGTATTCATCGACCAGTAAATAGCGAATGCGAGACTGCCAGCGCTCACGCACTTCTTGATTGGTTTTCAGTAACAATACCGGCATTGCGATCAGATCATCAAAATCAAGTGCGTTGTAGGCTTTCATCTGTTTCTGATACATCTCAAAACAGAAAGCAAACAGCTGTTCTTGTTCGCCTTGAGCACGTGCTTTTGCCTGATCTGGCGTCAGCATGTCATTCTTCCAATTCGAAATGGTGCTCATCAATGAACGCAGCAAATCCTTATCGCCATCGATCTGCCTCTCTGTTAGCTCTTTTAATAAGGCTAGCTGATCTTGGTCATCAAACAGAGAGAAACCCGCTTTCAAACCCAGCGCTTTGTATTCACGGCGAATAATCGTCAAGCCCATAGTATGGAAGGTCGAGACAATTAACCCTTTCGATTCACTTTTACCTAAGGTTTGCCCAACGCGCTCTTTCATCTCACGTGCCGCTTTATTGGTAAAGGTTACTGCTGCAATATTACGCGCCTTGTAGCCACACTCTTGAACCAAATACGCGATTTTATTGGTAATAACACGTGTTTTTCCTGATCCAGCGCCGGCTAATACTAAGCAAGGGCCAGAAACATACTTCACGGCTTCATCTTGTCTTGGGTTCAGTTTCATTTGAGTCTCAATTTGGTCTAGAGGAGCGAATTCAATTGCGCGCCTATAATAATGCTGCACTAGCACGAATGCTACGTTCTCTTATACAAGATTTTTACACGGTTTGTGCAAGATTTAATTGCACATATGTACTGTTATCGGTCTATAATGAATGAACGTTCATTCACTGGCGATTGAAAAATGACAACTCATATACCTCAGGATAAACGCCAACAAATACTTTCTGCCGCTGAAAAGCTCATTGCAGAGGTCGGCTTCCAAGGTCTTTCAATGCAGAAATTAGCGAAAGAAGCAGGAGTAGCAGCAGGCACGATCTACCGCTACTTCGATGATAAGGATCACTTGATCGAAGATGTTCGAGTGTTGGTCACTCAACAAGTAGCCGACGCCGTTCAAGAGGGGGTTAATAATTCAGATCCAATCAAGCAGCGCTACCGTACTATGTGGTTAAACATATGGAACTTAGCGGGAACAAACTTAGCTGCGATAAAAAATAGGATTCAGTATGACTCTTTACCCATTAGAAATGGCACGAACTTCAGGGAACTAGAACGTAAAATGTTTGCCCAAGTTGAGCGGTTATTTGATGAGGGTAAAGAACAAGGGTTGTTTAAACCACTTGATAATGAAGTATTAGGTGGCTTGAGCTTAGTGGCTAGTGTTTCTCTAGCGCGAAAGCATTCTTTAGGATATTACCAACTTGATGAGGCAGCACTAGAAGCTGCAATCGAAGCCAGTTGGGATGCAATAATTAAACACTAGAATGGGGTTTTGACCATAATGAAAAAGTGGACTTTCTTCATGTTACTCATCGCAGTACTGCTTTTCGGCAGCGTTATTGGGTTTAACATGTTCAAACAACAAAAAATTGCTGAGTATATGGCCAACCGCCCTGAACCAGAATTTCCAGTCACGGTAACGGAAGTTCAGCCTATCGATTGGGTACCAGTGATTGAAGTAATCGGCTTCATCGAACCCAACCAAGGTGTCACTCTGGCAAACGAAACGAGTGGCGTGATTGACCAAATCTCTTTTGAATCTGGTACCGACGTTAAGAGTGGACAACAATTAGTACGTCTTGATTCTGACGTAGAAAAAGCGAACATAAAGAGTACTCAAGCCCGACTACCGGCTGCGAAAGCGAAATATCAACGTTACCAAGGCTTGTTCAAGAAAGGCTCAATCTCTAAAGAAGCGTATGATGAAGCTGAAGCGAACTACTTCTCTCTCTCTGCTGATATTGAAAGCCTAAAAGCGTCGATTGAGCGTCGCGAAATTCGCGCGCCATTTGATGGTACTGTTGGTATCCGAAATGTATACCTAGGTCAATATCTACAATCAGGTACCGATATCGTTCGTTTAGAAGATACCAGCGTCATGCGCCTGCGCTTCACCGTTTCTCAAAATGACATATCTCGTATTAATGTTGGGCAAGCTATCGACATTTTTGTTGATGCTTACCCAGAAACTCCGTTTGAAGGCTCTATCAGTGCCATTGAACCCGCTGTCAGCATCCAAAGTGGTCTTATTCAAGTTCAAGCAGACATTCCGAACAGTGATGGAAAACTTCGTAGCGGCATGTTCGCTCGTGCTAACATCATTTTGCCGAAACTAGAGAACCAAGTAACTCTGCCTCAAACAGCAATTACTTTCACTCTATACGGTGACAATGTTTATATCCTGACTGAAGAAGACGGCGTTCAACGAGTGACTCAACATGTTGTCAAAGTCGGTGAACGTACCGCTGATATTGCACATATCCTTGAAGGCGTGAAAGCTGGCGATATGGTGGTAACTTCTGGCCAAGTACGCCTAAGTAACGGTGCCAAAGTTAAGATTGTTGAAAGTGATGCAATCACTCCACCGTCTAAAACACCTAAGCTGTAACTGGAGGCACAATGCGCTTTACTGATGTTTTTATTAAACGTCCAGTTCTAGCGGTATCCATCAGCTTTTTGATTGCGCTGCTTGGCTTACAAGCAATCTTCAAAATGCAGGTGCGTGAATACCCTGAAATGACGAATACCGTGGTGACAGTCTCAACTGGTTATTACGGTGCAAGTGCCGATCTTATCCAAGGTTTTATCACGCAGCCCCTCGAACAGGCTGTCGCTCAAGCGGATAACATCGACTATATGACGTCTTCTTCTGTATTAGGTAAATCTACGATTACCGTAAACATGAAGTTGAACACCGACCCAAATGCGGCGCTGTCTGACATACTGGCCAAGACAAACTCGGTACGTTCTCAGCTACCTAAAGAAGCTGAAGATCCAACCGTAACCATGTCTACCGGTTCAACGACGGCGGTTCTTTATATCGGTTTCACTAGTGATGAGCTAGTTTCGAGCCAAATTACCGATTATCTAGAGCGTGTTATCAACCCACAACTCTTTACGGTAAATGGTGTATCTAAAGTTGACCTTTATGGTGGTATGAAATACGCATTACGCGTGTGGTTAGATCCGTCAAAAATGGCGGCGGTTAACCTGACAGCTACCGATGTAATGTCGGTATTGAATGCCAATAACTACCAATCTGCAACAGGTCAAGCGACGGGTGAGTTTGTTCTTTATAACGGCAGTGCCGATACGCAAGTATCAAATACTGAAGAGCTAGAGAACCTCGTCGTTAGAAGTGGTGAAGGTGAGATTATTCGCCTTTCTGACATCGCTAAAGTCTCTTTAGAGAAAAGTCATGATGTTTACCGAGCGAGTGCCAACGGCAAGGAAGCGGTGGTTGCTGCTATCAATGCGGCACCAAGTGCGAATCCAATTAACATTGCAGCCGATGTCCTTGAACTTCTTCCTCAATTAGAGAAGAACCTCCCAAGTAACATCTCAATGAACGTAATGTATGATTCGACCATAGCGATTAATGAGTCTATTCATGAGGTTATCAAAACCATCCTTGAAGCCGCTTTGATCGTACTGATCGTAATTACCTTGTTCTTAGGTTCATTCCGAGCGGTACTGATCCCTATCGTTACTATCCCTCTATCTTTGATTGGTGTGGCTATGGTAATGCAAGCAATGGGCTTCTCTTGGAACCTGATGACATTACTGGCAATGGTACTCGCCATTGGCCTGGTAGTTGATGATGCGATCGTTGTACTTGAGAACGTTGACCGGCATATCAAGCTCGGGAAATCCCCTTTCCGTGCCGCGATTATCGGTACCCGAGAAATTGCAGTGCCGGTTATCGCCATGACACTCACACTCGGTGCGGTATACGCTCCGATTGCGATGATGGGGGGGATTACAGGTTCACTATTTAAAGAGTTTGCGTTAACCCTAGCCGGTTCGGTTTTCGTATCGGGCATCGTTGCACTGACACTATCGCCAATGATGTGCTCAAAAATGCTGAAAGCTCACGCTGAGCCAAGCAAGTTTGAACAGAAAGTTCATAGCGTGCTGAATGGCATGACTAACCGTTACGAACGTATGCTTGGTGCAGTAATGCAACATCGTCCTGTATTTATTGGTTTTGCTATCATCGTATTTGCAAGTTTGCCGTTGTTGTTCAAGTTCATCCCAAGTGAATTAGCGCCTTCAGAAGATAAAGGTGTGATCATGCTGATGGGTACTGCGCCATCGAATGCGAACTTAGACTTCATGCAAAATACCATGAATGACGTAAACA
This sequence comes from Vibrio minamisatsumaniensis, assembly GCF_050337445.1. Taxonomy (NCBI): domain Bacteria; kingdom Pseudomonadati; phylum Pseudomonadota; class Gammaproteobacteria; order Vibrionales; family Vibrionaceae; genus Vibrio; species Vibrio minamisatsumaniensis. Next base: position 114,184 of record NZ_JAKJSY010000012.1, read on the forward strand.
AAATTCTCTCTGATCAACCAGAAGTTGCTTACGCGCAGGTATTCACTGGTGTACCTAGTGCAAACCAAGCATTTGGTATCGCATCGATGGTGCCTTGGAGTGAACGTGAAACAAGTCAATCAGAGGCAGCAAACCGAGTCGGTACTTTGGTGAAAGATATTCCCGGAATGGCGGTAACTGCATTCCAAATGCCAGAGTTACCAGGTGCGGGCTCGGGTCTTCCAATTCAGTTTGTTATTACAACACCAAACAGTTTTGAGAGTTTATTCCAAATCACGACTGACATTTTAACGGACGTAGCGACAAACCCACTGTTCGTATACTCAAACCTCGATTTGAACTACGACTCAGCAACGATGAAAGTACACATCGACAAAGATAAAGCGGGCGCATACGGCGTGACCATGCAAGATATCGGTATCACCTTGGGTACCATGATGTCAGATGGCTACGTAAACCGTATCGACTTGAATGGTCGCTCTTATGAGGTCATCCCTCAGGTTGAACGTAAATTCCGTTTAAACCCAGAGTCGATGAATAACTACTACGTACGCGCTGCTGATGGTAAAGCCGTTCCACTCGGCAGTTTGATTACCATTGATGTTGTAGCAGAGCCTCGTTCTCTTCCTCACTTCAACCAATTGAATTCAGCTACCATTGGAGCTGTACCAGCACCAGGCGTTGCAATGGGAGATGCGATTACATGGTTTGAAAACACGGCGGCAAGCAAGTTACCAAGTGGCTACAATCACGATTACATGGGTGAAGCACGTCAATACGTAACTGAAGGTAGCGCACTTTACGCGACCTTTGGCCTAGCACTGGCTATCATCTTCTTGGTTCTAGCGATTCAATTCGAATCTCTGAAAGATCCATTGGTTATCATGGTATCTGTACCACTGGCGATTTGTGGTGCCTTAATCGCTCTAGCTTGGGGGGCGGCAACGATGAACATCTACTCACAAGTAGGCTTGATCACTTTGGTCGGCCTGATTACCAAGCACGGTATCTTGATCTGTGAAGTTGCAAAAGAGGAACAGTTGCATCATCACAAAACTCGTATCGAAGCAGTAATGGAAGCCGCGAAGGTTCGTCTTCGTCCAATCCTGATGACAACAGCGGCGATGATCGCGGGTCTAATTCCACTGATGTACGCAAGCGGTGCGGGTGCAGCTCAGCGCTTTAGTATTGGTATCGTAATCGTTGCTGGTCTCGCGATTGGTACTCTCTTCACGCTATTTGTACTGCCAGTAATTTACAGCTACTTGGCTGAAAAACACAAACCTCTACCTGTATTTGTTGAAGACAAAGACCTAGAAAAGCTAGCTCGCATCGATGAAGCAAAAGCAGCACACAGAGAATTAGCTGATAATAAGTAATCGCTAAATCGTAAAACCATCAAAAAGGTCACGTCGGTGGCCTTTTTGATACACGATAGGCGACATCTCTAATCTGATTAAATAGAATAGTGATAAATAGTCAGGAGTTTTAATCGATATGTTTGATCCAAAAAAACTAGAGCAAATTGCTAAGCAGATCCACGACTCTATGCCTCAGCCAGTTAAAGAACTGGGTTCAGACGTAGACCAAAAAGTTCGCCAAGTAATCCAAGGGCAGCTAAACAAGTTGGACGTTGTCAGCCGTGAAGAGTTTGATGTTCAAACTCAAGTACTGTTGCGCACACGTCAGAAGCTAACAGAGATGGAACAAAAGCTCGTTGAACTAGAAGCTAAGCTTGCTGATAAGTAAGCTGAAAAGCGAGATAACCCTGGGGGCTGACGTGAAAACGTCGGCCCTTTTTATATGCGAATACTTTGGGAGGAAGATAGAGGGGTGTAGACAGTGACAACTCTTTGTTTTTTATTACTGTCACCCTCAAGAGCGAGGAACGAGAGAGTTGGGGATCTTATACAATGAGCGAAGAACCGTTATAGATTCCCTACTCCTTCCTTCGTCAGTCTAGGGAATGACGGTTTACCTCTCGAAGGGCATAAAACTCTACCCAAAAACAAAAAGGCTTGGTCAACGGCGACCAAGCCTTTTAATTAGATGTTGTGTTTTATTTTGTATTTATTGACCCCAGTCTACCTGGAGTTCTTACTGCTTTGCTTTAATGCAATTACGCAGAATTAAGGTTGCATTTCTAGGAGAAGGCGCGGAGTTTACGATAGTAAATGAGCACCTTCGACACCGAAATGGAACCTTAAGGCAAGTAATTAGCCGCCTACCGCGATATTTTTCATGTCTGTCATGTAACCACGTAGCTCTTCACCAATGTACTCAACTGGGTGGTTACGGATAGCTTCATTCACTGCGATTAGTGTCGCGTTATCTACTTGGTTAGATGTTTCACCTAAACCGCGGCCGATAACGTCAGTATTTACTGAAGGCATGAACTTCTCACGCAGTAGTGGCGTAGCTACGTTAGCAAATAGGTAGTTACCGTACTCTGCTGTATCTGAGATGACTACGTTCATTTCGTACAGACGCTTACGTGCTACTGTGTTTGCGATTAGTGGTAGCTCGTGCAGTGACTCGTAGTAAGCAGACTCATCGATGATGCCTGATGCCGTCATAGCTTCGAACGCTAACTCAACACCAGCGCGAACCATAGCAACGAGTAGAATGCCGTTGTCGAAGTACTCTTGCTCTGAAATTTCCACATCAGAAGCCGGGTAGTTTTCGAATGCCGTTTCGCCTGTCTCTTCACGCCAGCCTAGTAGGTTCACATCATCGTTAGCCCAGTCAGCCATCATAGTGCTAGAGAAGTGACCTGAGATAATGTCGTCCATGTGCTTGTTGTAAAGCGGACGCATTAGGTCTTTAAGCTCTTCAGAAAGCTCAAACGCTTTAACTTTAGCTGGGTTAGATAGACGATCCATCATGTGAGTTACGCCACCAAACTTAAGTGCTTCAGTGATCGTTTCCCAACCGTATTGTAGAAGCTTGCCTGCGTAGCCAGGTTCGATACCGTCAGCAATCATCTTTTCGTAAGATACGATAGAACCTGCTTGTAGCATGCCACAAAGGATAGTTTGCTCACCCATAAGGTCAGATTTAACTTCCGCGACAAAAGAAGACTCTAGGCAACCAGCACGGTGACCACCAGTACCTGCAGCCCAAGCTTTAGCGATATCCCAACCTTCGCCTTTAGGGTCATTTTCTGGATGAACTGCGATAAGTGTAGGTACACCGAAACCACGCTTGTACTCTTCTCGTACTTCTGTACCTGGACATTTAGGCGCAACCATTACAACCGTTAGGTCTTTACGGATTTGCATGCCTTCTTCAACTACATTGAAACCGTGAGAGTAACCTAGTGCAGCGCCTTGCTTCATTAGCGGCATAACCGTTTCTACAACGTTAGTGTGCTGCTTGTCTGGAGTCAGGTTGATGACTAGATCTGCTTCTGGAATTAGCGTTTCGTAGCTTGCTACTTCAAAACCGTTTTCCTTTGCGTTCTTGTAAGACTGACGCTGCTCGTCAATCGCAGCCTGACGTAGTGCGTACGCTACGTTTAGGCCAGAGTCACGCATGTTTAGACCTTGGTTTAGGCCCTGAGCACCACAACCAACGATAACGACTTTCTTACCTTTCAGGTAATCCGCTTCTGTTGCGAACTCGCTGCGGTCCATGAAACGACAACGACCTAGTTGGTCTAGTTGCTCACGAAGGTTTAATGTATTGAAATAGTTAGCCATCTGGGCGCTCCTTTAAAAATAAATCCGTAAGGTCGATATCTCGCTATCGAATGACTTCATACTAAAACAGACATTCTGTTGCTGAAAGTGATATATTCACAATTAGTTATTGCAATAAATGCAACATGGAAACGATCGCAGAACATGAACATAAAATCTCTACAATTATTTATACATTTATGTGATAGCAAGAGTTTCAGCAAAACCGCTGCCGCTATGCACGTCAGTCCTTCCGCGCTGAGTCGCCAAATACAAAAACTTGAAGAGGAAACAGGGCAAGAACTGCTTATCAGAGACAACCGCAGTGTTGATATCACTCCAGCAGGTAAACATTTATTGCCTGTTGCATTGAGCATCGTCGGCGAGTGGCAGCAATACAATCTTCATCTCAAGGGGGGAGAGCAAGAACTTAAAGGTGATATCCGTATATTTTGTTCTGTCACAGCGAGCTACAGCCACCTACCTGAACTCATAACAGAATTCAGGGCCATACATCCATATATTGAATTTAAACTCTCTACTGGCGATCCAGCTCAATCCATCGACAAGATATTAAACGATGAAGCGGATATCGCTATCTCTGCAAAACCAGACATCCTTCCTTCAAGGTTAGAATTCGAGACCATCAGCGATATTCCACTGTCAGTCATCATCCCATCTGGTGTGAGTAGCTTTAGCCAACAACTGCAATCTGATAAACCAAACTGGAATGAAGTGCCTTTTATTATTCCTGAAGCGGGTACTGCACGTGAACGTGCCAATGCATGGTTTAAAAAAATGAAGATAAAGCCCAATATATATGCGCAAGTTGCAGGCCATGAGGCGATCGTCAGTATGGTTGCTCTTGGTTGTGGGGTTGGTATCGCGCCAGATGTCGTCATCAACAATAGTCCTGTGAGAGACAAAGTCGATCGCTTAAAAATAGAGCCAATCAAGCCGTTTGAATTGGGGGTGTGCTGTAAGCGATCGCAATTAGAAAATCCGTTAATTCGAGCATTTTGGCAGGTCGCTAAAGGTAAATACCTTCCGGACTAATACCAATTAAAGCAAAAAGGCTCTAGCATTTTTGCTAGAGCCTTAAATATGGCAGGGGTGGAGAGATTCGAACTCCCAACACGCGGATTTGGAATCCGCTGCTCTGCCAATTGGAGCTACACCCCTAAAACTTTTTATTACTTCAGATTCGAAAAAACCTCGCACTAGGCGAGGTTATCGAATAAGTGGCGGAGTGGACGGGACTCGAAC
>NZ_JAKJSY010000039.1:0-41051 GCF_050337445.1 Vibrio minamisatsumaniensis
GTGCAGTTGGGTGCAGTTGGCCTGACAGCATCGATACTCTTTAGAGCCAAAAGCGGCGGTACTGCAAGCGAGCATCTTGGTGACATTTTCAATGACGACGGTTCGGAGCGTTTTCCGATGTTTATTGAGGTAGTTTAGCCAATTATCGTTGGCATTGAAGAGTTGTTTGATGGGCTTATTCGGATGCATGACCTATAGGATAAACGATTCATGTAAAACGACCTAGTAGGATGAGTCTCTTTGTTTTCGGCCGTAGGCCGCTCAGGCGACAACGTCGCCGGTTCAACCAGTTTGTCGAAATTTGGAAACCGTTCCAATCTTTCTTGTTTGAGTCGTATGTACCGTAAAAGTTTAGACCCATTTTACCGAACCATGGAACCATCACGTCAGAACCAAGACCAACTTTTTGTGTGTTAACACCTGGGCTACCATCGATACAGCCTGTTGCATCACAGTTAGTAGCACCACCGCCACCCCATTCCATAAGAGTAGCAACGTATAGCTCTTGTACTGGGCCAAAAGAAAGGTCTTTGCCTGTTAGGCCATCAATCGACATGCGTGGCGCAAACTTCATGAACATCTTTTCAGATTTCGCTTTATCGCTGCTTGAGTCTGACATTAGGTTGAATACATCAACATAGCCATAAAGGTCAAAGATACCATTACGACCACCAAACTCCATCTCTAGGTAATCATGAGTAGACTCAGAAACACCTTTTTCGTTAAAAGCACCCATCAAGTTAAATTGTAGGAACTTGTAATCGTTCTTATGGATGTCGCCGTCAGAATAATCTGCTGCCATTACTGGAGTCGATGCCGCTGCAAGTAGGCCAAGAGTTAAAAGTGATTTACGCATAATGGAACTCTCTATGTTTGAAATAAGTAACCCGCTAATTTGTGCGTGTTGTATATGTCCGAATGCCGAGCATAATAGCGATTTTGTTCTCAAATAAAAGTGAGACAGAGTGAAAAATACAATTATTAAGGTGAGTGTGATCACACTAATAACCTAAAGAACGGAACTATTACGTGGCACTGCATACTGATGCACCACGAATTTTATTGATTTTGTGAAATCAGAATAATTTATAGTTAAATAGCTGAATTATCGATCTACGCAAACGATTTCACTAAATGTCGTGATATATGTAGCAAAATCAACAGTATTTCTTCCCAAGCGTTTTATTGCAAAAAATGGGGGGAATCGTCTGTCTTGTTTTCTTTGTTGCGATCTATTCTTGACTGAAAACGTGGGTATCTCTGGTAGCACGCCTGCGCTGAGTGATGTGAAATTTAAAGATTACGCGAATGGTATTTATGTTGCTGCAGGGTCTTACTACGTGACGATAACGGTGGCAGGCCAACCATCGGTTGTAGCCATTGATTCTGCCCCTGCTACCTTGGCTGATGGTGTTGTTTATCAAGTGGTGGCGATTGACGATTCGATGGGAACTGGGTTTGACCTCATTGTGAGTGAAACGACAGATTAGCTCTGATGTCTCTGAAGATAGAAAGTAAAAGAGGGCAACTCAGTGCTGCCCTTTTACTATTATTCTTGATCTTACTCTTATCCTTGATCTTACTATTACTCTTGATTGTGTTTGGCTTTTTCGAGTAAATCCGTGAAAAAATGGCGTAACGAATAGAGCATGATCAAGCTTGGAATGACCATCAATGAAGTCAGTATAAAGAAGGTTGACCAATCATTGAGATAATCGACAAGCTCTCCACTCAAAGAAGCTAATGTAGTTCGGCCTAAGTTTCCCAGTGATGCAAGCAGTGCGTATTGGGTGGCAGAGAATGCTTGGCCTGTCACCATTGTAAGAAAAGAGACGAACGCGACCGTAGAGAAGGCAGACGTAAAGTTATCAACCATCAGAGTAGCCAAGAACAAGTGTTCATTTGGGCCAACATGAGCGATCCAAGCAAACATCAGATTACTTGCCGACATCGCTATACCACCGATCATGAGCCCTCGAACAATGCCAAACTTCACGTTGACCATACTGCCCATCAGCGTAAATAACATGGTGAGCCCCCAACCGATTAATTTTGAATAGTAACCGATCTGCTCATTGGAAAAGCCAACCTCTTTATAAAAGGTGATAGACATTCTTCCCAAGAAGGCTTCACCTATCTTAAATAAAAATACGAAAAGGATTAACGTTAAAGCGACTCTAAATCCATTACGCTTGAAGAAATCAAGGAAAGGTTCTGCAACGGTAACGGTAAGCCAGACAAGAATAGGGTTGCCTACGATCTTACTATGACGACGTTCAGCTTCTGCTTGTAAGCGATCTCGTTTTGTTTTTGGTTCCCCAACCAATACTGTGAACAGCATTAGAAGCGCAACAATGCCAGCCATCCCGTAATAGACACCATTCCAACCAATAACATCGGCGTTAACAAAGGCGAGATAGCCAGGTAGTGAATAACCTGTCCACCAGCCGATGACCGCCATAGCTGAGGCTTGAGGGAGTTTCGATGTGTCAGATTTTGGAAACGTGTCAATCCGAAAGGCGTCGATTGCGATATCTTGAGTTGATGATGCAATCGCGATACCCAATGCCAACATTGAGGCTAGAACAAGGTCATTAGCTGGGTTTACCCCGGCAATGAAAAGCGTACAGATCAAGACTAAGCTTTGGCAGAGGAAAATCCAACTGCGTCGTTGGCCTAACATCGCATGCAGGATTGGCAGTTTTACGCGGTCTACTAATGGTGCCCATAAAAAGTTAATGGCATAGACCGCGAATACGCTACCAAAATAACCAATAGCTGTGCGAGTTAAGCCTGCATCTTTTAGCCAACCAGACATGTTGGATCCGATCAGAACCCACGGGAAGCCACTCGAACAACCTAGCATAAACACCCAAAGTAAGCGTTTATCGAGGTAACTACGAAAAGTCTGCATCCACGTAAGAGAGGGAGTGCCTGATGACATAGGGCGTCCTTGTATAGAAAAACACCCTTAAGGAGTTAAGGGCGTTTAATAAGATTACTTAAGAAGGGTTACTTTGGTGATGACAATTGGGGCGACAGGGATATCTGACATACGACCCATGCGCTTGGTTGGTATGGTGGCCATTTTTTGAACAACATCAAAGCCCTCAGTGACTGTGCCAAACACTGCGTAACCTGGGTTATTGCCTTTTGCGTTTAAAAAATCGTTATCAACCAAGTTAATGAAGAACTGACGAGTTGCAGAATCAGGCGCATTGGTACGAGCCATTGCCACTGTTGCAGTGTTGTTCTTCAGACCATTGCGGCCTTCATTCTTGATTGGAGCATAAGTCGACTGTTGATTCATCTCTTGATCGAAGCCGCCACCCTGTGCCATAAAGCCAGGAATAACACGGTGGAAGATGGTGCCTTCGTAGCTGCCGTCTGCCACGTATTTTAGGAAGTTCTCAGTCGTAACCGGAGCTTGCTCTTGGTTAAGCTCAATAGTGAAGTTGCCTAATGTTGTTTCCACATTCACTTTAGGCCCCGCCCAAACGCTTAGGCTCACAAGCATTAATGCTATAGACGATAAAATACGGCCCATTAGAAACGTTCCTTCATGTAATTTTGTAGCTCTTCATCGTTAGCGATTTCAGTCAGAACTAGGTTAATCACGTCATTAAGAACCTTAGAGATATCATCATTTGATGCGCTCAATGCCCCCGTACGCGTTGCCGTACCTTTGAATGTTTTTACTAGCTTACCTTGCGGGGTTTCAGCCGTGACTTGAAGTGTCACTTTGCCGTCCATTTGGTTTTCTAGTATGGTGTGATTAACAGTAACAAGTGCCTCTTGAATCTCTAAAACAACGGAGTTTTCACTGTTGACGCTTGCACGATAACCTTGAGATTCCAGTTGTTTTGCGAGAGTGTTTTCGAGTGAAATGCGCATGTTTCTTTTAGCGTGAATCGGCTGAATATTAGAATGACCACTATCAACTAACGCGACATATTGAGCTGCGCGAACATCTTTACTGGTTAGCGTATAGGTTTTGTCTTGCACAAGGTTACTTGAGCTTAGTGAAGCTTCTGGCATTACGTCGATCTGTTCTTGCTTAGGAGCTGAACATGCAGTCAAAGCCATAATAGAGGCCACCAAAATCAGTTTTTTCATTCCTTTATCCTTTCTAAATTCACACCAGAAGCTCGGTATCTTAAATTTTTAAAACAGTCTACTGCCTATTTGTTAAAATTAGCAGGTTCTCTTGTTGCTTGTAATATCTCAAATTTTTGGTTTAGTTCAAGCGTTTCAACGTTCGCTTCACCAAATAGTCTTGCTAGTTTGACATCGTATCCGAGGTGTCGGTTGCCAATAACGATTAATTTCCCCCCATTACTGAGAACATGCTTTGCATCACAGAACATTTGCCACGCAATGTGATCGGTAATCGCTTGTTGCTGATGAAATGGAGGATTACACATGACGAGGTAAGTGCTGTTTTTCTTAAAACCATCTAAACAGTTGTTGGCGATAAACTGGAAGTTGCCTTCTTCACCAAGGTTATCCTTGACGTTTTGGCGCGCTGATTCCACGGCCATAAAGCTTTCATCCACACAAGTAATACGAGCTTGTGGGTTCAATTGTCCTGCTTTGACACTCAATACACCGTTGCCACACCCAAGATCAATGATATGACGTAGTTCGGGATCTTGAGGGATATGATCTAGCATATAGCGAGCACCTTGATCGAGTGCTTCCCCTGAGTAAACATTGGGTAAATTTTTCAGGCGGATATCTTCTCCGTCTACATCCCATTCAACAAAGGGTTCTACTGTTTGAATTGGCTGGCAGTTTGGAGAAGAGAATACAAGGCGGTGCTTTTTCTTAGCCAGAGAGGTTTTGGTTTCACCGAGATACTTTTCAAACAGATTAAGCGTTGAAGTGTGGATTTCTTTGACTTTATTGACACCGATAACTTGGCAACCTTCAGGCAACGCTTGGCGCAATTGGCTCAATTGCCAGATCAGGTGACGATTGGTCTTAGGCAGTTGCATAATCACCAGATCAATTCCGTGTGGGATGTTATCCATTGTGTTCAAGAAATTGACACGATTACTTTGATTGCGCTGTAAGTTTTTTAGTGTACCTCGATGAGAGATAAACGAATCACTCATCATGGTGACATCATGATCTTTCGAGAACCAAGTTGAAAGAGCGCCAAAACTGTCGTTCATGATCAGAATGTGTTTGCCTGGTTCAAGATTCATCTCTTCTACATAGCTAATGATGTATTCGTCGCCCGCATCCCAAGCTTGAAGCGTTTCATTTGAACGTTTAGGAAAACGATGTAAGGTCAAGGTTCTATCGTGAAGGGTAAGTTCGGTTTTCATTACTTGAGATACTTATATTGGAATTGACCAATATATTGTCTCAAATGCGGACAGAACAAGATAGAAAAAACTCCACCAAGCCGATGCGGTTCGCTATGTAACACTCAGACAGTTGACTCTTTAGGGGGTATACTCAGTTAATAGTAAGGCCAATATGTTATTAAGGAATCATAATGATCCAAGAAGTTATCGAAACAAAATTGCAAAGTGAGTTTTCACCAAGTCATTTGAAAGTGGTAAACGAAAGCTTTATGCACAATGTTCCGGCCGGTTCTGAGAGTCATTTTAAAGTGATCGTTGTCAGTGATGTGTTTGAAGGTTTACGCCTTATTGCTTGTCATCGAGCGGTAAATAAAGCACTTTCAGAAGAGCTAGCGAACCATATTCATGCATTATCCATTCACACTTATACACAAGATGAATGGAGTAAGCAGTTAAATAATGTGCCAGATAGCCCAATGTGTATGGGTGGTAGTAAGTCATAAAGCGAACGCATATCGAGAAGGTGGATATACCACCTTTTTTGTTGTCAAAGTAATACATTTTCCGTTCTTATATCATCGAGAATGATGGTCAAATTAAATCGCATTAAATACCTACAATAAGTGATGTTTCTATTAACAGTGTTTCAACATAACTCATAAAATATGAGTTTGTGACAGAGTATTAATCTCTTGTTTAAAACACGATTCAAAAGCTATTTTATCTGTGCGGCTCGTCAAATTTATACATATTTGAGAGGCCATATACTTCAAATCTTGCCAAATAAAGACCGCATTCAAGTTATTGATCATGGCGTCAAGTTGTCAAAAAATGCTAGAATACCGCACCTGATAAATCTCTCATGATTCTAGTGATGAGTTTATTAAGATAATGTTGCGATTTTGGTATCTCAAATTTACCAAAACCCGACACTCTAATGTCGTGTCTAAGGGCGATTTTTAAACGCCCTGAATTTACGCAATTAAAAGAATCTTTTTCCCGATAAAGTAGTGCAAGTGCGTATGATTACAATAAAGAAGGGTTTGGATCTTCCTATCGCAGGAACTCCATCCCAGGTGATTAATGATGGTAAGTCCATCACTAAAGTCGCCTTGCTTGGCGAAGAGTACGTTGGTATGCGTCCTACGATGCATGCTCGCGTTGGTGATGAAGTGAAGAAAGGCCAAGTTCTTTTTGCAGATAAAAAGAACCCAGGTGTTGTATTTACTTCTCCAGCAAGCGGTAAAGTTATTGAAGTGAACCGTGGTGCTAAGCGTGTTCTTCAATCCGTCGTGATTGAAGTCGCAGGCAATGAGCAAATCACGTTCAATAGCTATGAAGCTAACCAATTAACCAGTCTTGACCGTGAAACGGTTAAAACTCAGTTAGTTGAGTCTGGCGCATGGACCGCTTTGCGTACTCGTCCGTTCAGCAAGGTTCCAGCCATTGATTCTGAAACTCAGGCTATTTTCGTTACTGCTATGGATACCAATCCGTTAGCAGCTGAGCCAGAATTAATCATTAATGAGCAATCTGATGCTTTCGTTGCTGGTTTAGATCTTCTTTCAACTCTGACTAACGGTAAAGTGTACGTTTGTAAAAAAGGTACGAGTTTACCTCGTTCAGGTCAGTCTAACGTTGAAGAACATGTTTTTGATGGCCCACACCCTGCAGGTCTTGCAGGCACGCATATGCATTTCCTATACCCAGTAAATGCACAAAATGTAGCGTGGAGCATTAACTATCAAGACGTTATCGCATTCGGTAAACTTTTCCTAACGGGAGAAATTTACTCTGAGCGTGTTGTTTCTCTGGCAGGTCCAGTGGTGAATAACCCACGTCTAGTTCGTACTCAAATTGGTGCTAGCCTTGAAGAGTTAACGGACAATGAGTTAATGCCAGGTGAAGTTCGTCTTATTTCTGGTTCTGTGTTATCTGGTGTTCATGCATCAGGTCCCCATGCTTACCTTGGCCGTTACCATCAGCAGGTTTCCGTTCTTCGTGAAGGTCGTGATAAAGAGCTATTCGGCTGGGCTATGCCGGGCAAGAACAAGTTCTCTGTTACTCGGTCATTCCTTGGTCACATGTTTAAAGGTCAGTTGTTCAACATGACAACGACAACAAACGGCAGTGATCGCGCGATGGTTCCAATTGGTAACTACGAGAAGGTCATGCCATTAGATATGGAGCCGACTTTGCTGCTTCGTGATCTATGCGCTGGTGACGTTGATAGTGCGCAAGCACTTGGTGCACTAGAGCTAGATGAAGAAGATTTAGCACTGTGTACCTTTGTATGTCCAGGTAAGTACGAGTACGGTCAGCTACTTCGTGAATGCCTAGATACAATTGTGAAGGAAGGGTAATTTTCATGGGCCTTAAAAAGTTTATTGAAGACATCGAGCATCATTTTGAACCCGGTGGTAAGCATGAAACGTGGTTTGCGCTTTACGAAGCTGCAGCAACACTTTTCTACACACCAGGTACTGTTACAAAGAAAAGCTCGCATGTCCGTGATAGCGTCGACTTAAAACGTATCATGATCATGGTTTGGCTTGCGGTATTCCCAGCAATGTTCTGGGGTATGTACAACGCAGGCGGACAAGCTATCGCCGCACTAAACCACATGTATTCCGGTGCTGAACTGGTTTCTATCATTGATGGTAACTGGCACTACTGGTTCACCGAAATGCTAGGAGCCACCTTAGGTTCCGATGCAGGTTGGGGCAGTAAGATGCTCTTGGGTGCGACTTACTTCCTACCTATCTATGCAACGGTATTTCTCGTTGGTGGTTTCTGGGAAGTACTGTTTTGTATGGTGCGTAAGCATGAAGTCAACGAAGGTTTCTTTGTTACTTCTATCTTATTTGCGCTTATTGTTCCGCCAACGCTTCCTCTTTGGCAAGCGGCTCTGGGTATTACTTTCGGTGTTGTTGTTGCCAAAGAGATCTTTGGTGGCACGGGTCGTAACTTCTTGAACCCTGCGCTTGCCGGTCGTGCGTTCCTATTCTTTGCATACCCTGCACAGATTTCAGGTGACGTAGTTTGGACTGCTGCTGACGGTTTCTCTGGTGCAACGGCTCTTAGCCAATGGGCTCAAGGCGGTGGTAGTGCACTAATGAACGTAACATCGGGTGAAGCAATCACTTGGATGGATGCATTCGTTGGTAACATTCCTGGTTCTATCGGTGAAGTTTCAACGCTTGCACTTATGATTGGTGCAGCAATGATCGTTTACATGGGCATTGCTTCATGGCGCATCATTGCGGGTGTTATGGTCGGTATGATTGCAGTATCAACACTATTTAACGTGATTGGTTCTGACACGAACGCAATGTTTAGCATGCCTTGGCATTGGCACCTAGTTTTAGGTGGCTTCGCATTCGGTATGTTCTTCATGGCGACTGACCCAGTATCGGCTTCATTTACCAATAAAGGTAAGTGGTGGTACGGCATCCTCATCGGCGCAATGTGTGTAATGATTCGTGTCGTTAACCCGGCATATCCAGAAGGCATGATGCTTGCGATTCTATTCGCAAACCTATTTGCTCCTCTGTTTGACCACGTTGTAATCGAGAAGAACATTAAGCGGAGACTAGCGCGCTATGGCAAGCAATAACGATAGCATTAAAAAGACGCTGTTTGTTGTTATCGCATTGAGCTTAGTGTGCTCAATTATCGTTTCAACAGCTGCAGTTGTTCTTAAACCTAAGCAACAAGCTAACGCAGTTCTGGATCAGCAAACTAAGATCCTTGAAGTTGCGGGTATCGAACTTGATGGTGATATTCCAGAGTTGTACGCAGAGAACATCGAACCACGTTTAGTTGATCTTGCGACGGGTGATTTCATTGATGGTGATGCTGCTGCATACGACCAACGTAAAGCGGCAAAAGATCCAGCTCAGTCAATCAAGCTTTCAGCTGGAGATGACGTTGCTAAGATCATTCGCCGTGCTAACACGGGTACGGTATACCTAGTGAAAGATGGTGCTGAGACGTCTAAAGTTATCATCCCTATCCATGGTAACGGTCTTTGGTCAATGATGTACGCATTCGTTGCGGTAGAAACTGATGGCAACACAGTTGCTGGTATCACTTACTACGAGCAAGGTGAAACTCCTGGGCTTGGTGGTGAAGTTGAAAACCCAACTTGGCGTGCTCAATTCGTTGGTAAGAAACTGTTTGATGAAAACCACAAACCCGCTATTAAGATAGTTAAAGGTGGCGCTCCTCAAGGTTCTGAGCACGGTGTTGATGGCCTTTCAGGTGCAACATTGACCAGCGTTGGCGTTCAACATACATTTGACTTCTGGTTAGGTGATATGGGCTTTGGTCCGTTCCTAGCAAAAGTTCGTGACGGAGGTCTGAACTAATGTCTAGTGCAAAAGAAATTAAAAAGAGCATCTTAGCGCCTGTGTTGGACAACAACCCAATCGCGTTACAGGTTCTTGGTGTGTGTTCTGCTCTGGCGGTAACCACTAAATTAGAAACAGCTTTTGTTATGACTATCGCGGTAATGTTCGTTACTGCTTTGTCGAACTTCTTCGTTTCTTTGATCCGTAATCACATTCCTAACAGTGTGCGTATCATCGTTCAGATGGCAATTATCGCATCATTAGTAATCGTGGTAGACCAAGTGCTTAAAGCATACCTATACGATATCTCTAAGCAGTTATCTGTATTCGTAGGCCTAATCATTACTAACTGTATTGTTATGGGACGCGCGGAAGCATTCGCCATGAAGTCTGCACCAATCCCATCTTTTATTGATGGTATTGGTAACGGCCTTGGTTATGGTTTCGTTCTGATCACTGTTGGTTTCTTCCGTGAGCTTCTAGGCTCTGGCAAACTATTTGGTATGGAAGTATTACCTCTAGTGAGCAACGGTGGTTGGTATCAGCCAAACGGCTTGATGCTTCTAGCACCTTCTGCGTTCTTCCTAATTGGTTTCATGATTTGGGCAATTCGTGTGTTCAAACCAGAACAAGTAGAAGCGAAGGGGTAAGGTAGTCATGGAACATTATATTAGTCTGCTGGTTAAATCGATTTTCATCGAAAACATGGCGCTTTCTTTCTTCCTAGGTATGTGTACATTCCTAGCGGTATCTAAGAAAGTTAAAACTTCTTTTGGTCTTGGTGTTGCGGTCGTTGTCGTACTTACCATCGCTGTGCCTGTAAACAACCTTGTTTACACACACATCCTGAAAGAAAACGCGCTTGTTGAAGGTGTCGATTTAAGTTTCCTTAATTTCATCGCATTCATCGGTGTTATCGCAGCACTTGTACAAATCCTAGAGATGGTTCTAGACCGTTTCTTCCCACCTTTGTACAACGCACTGGGTATCTTCCTGCCACTGATCACAGTTAACTGTGCAATCTTTGGTGGTGTATCTTTCATGGTAACGCGTGATTACAACTTTGCTGAATCCGTTGTTTACGGCTTCGGTTCTGGTGTCGGTTGGATGTTAGCTATCGTTGCTCTTGCGGGTATCCGTGAGAAGATGAAGTACTCTGACGTACCTCCAGGTCTACGTGGCCTTGGTATCACGTTCATTACTGTTGGTCTGATGGCGTTAGGCTTTATGTCTTTCTCTGGTGTTCAACTGTAGGGTAAGCACCCAGTAATAAGGAATAACAAATGCAAAGCATTATTCTTGGCGTAGCGATGTTTACCATTATTGTATTGGCTTTAGTACTAGTGATTCTGTTCGCTAAGTCTAAGCTAGTACCATCAGGTGACATCACTATTTCAGTAAACGGCGACCCTGAAAAGGCGATCGTTACTCAACCTGGTAGCAAGCTACTTGGTGCCCTTGCTGGCGCTGGTATCTTCGTATCGTCTGCTTGTGGTGGCGGTGGCTCTTGTGGTCAGTGTCGTGTGAAAGTTAAGTCTGGTGGTGGCGACATCCTTCCGACTGAACTTGATCACATCACAAAAGGCGAAGCTCGCGAAGGCGAACGTCTTGCATGTCAAGTTGCGATGAAAACGGACATGGAGATTGGACTAGACGAAGATATCTTTGGTGTTAAAAAGTGGGAATGTACTGTTATCTCGAATAACAACGAAGCGACTTTCATCAAAGAATTGGCTCTAGCGATCCCTGAAGGTGAAGAAGTACCTTTCCGCGCGGGTGGTTACATTCAGATTGAAGCTGAACCACATCACGTGAAATACGCAGATTACGATATTCCTGAGGAATACCGTGGTGACTGGGATAAGTTCAACCTATTCCGTTACGAGTCTATCGTTAAAGAACATTCAATCCGTGCTTACTCAATGGCTTCATACCCAGAAGAGAAAGGCATCATCAAGTTGAACGTTCGTATCGCGACTCCGCCGCCAAACAACCCAGACGTAGCTCCAGGTGTGATGTCTTCATACATCTGGTCTCTTAAGCCTGGTGACAAGTGTACTATTTCTGGTCCATTTGGTGAGTTCTTCGCTAAAGACACAGACAACGAAATGGTATTCATCGGTGGTGGTGCAGGTATGGCGCCTATGCGTTCTCATATCTTCGACCAACTTAAGCGTCTTAACTCTACTCGTAAGATGTCTTACTGGTACGGCGCACGTTCTAAGCGTGAGATGTTCTACATTGAAGATTTCGATGGCCTAGCGGCTGCAAACGAAAACTTCGTGTGGCACTGTGCACTGTCTGATCCTCAACCAGAGGACAACTGGGACGGTTACACAGGTTTCATCCATAACGTATTGTACGAAAACTACCTGAAGGATCATGAAGCTCCTGAAGATTGTGAGTACTACATGTGTGGTCCACCAATGATGAACGCAGCTGTTATCGGCATGCTGAAAGATCTTGGTGTAGAAGATGAAAACATCCTATTAGATGACTTTGGTGGTTAATCCATTTAAGTGATTGATATTATGGCTGACTCTTACGAGTCAGCCATTTGTTTTTCTAAGACTTTCTTTAACAATACAATGGCTTATATAAGAAAGAGTAAGACGTTAAAATGTCCGTATTTACTCTTATTTTTTGTTATATAAACCCTCAACATTAGACAGGAGTAAGCAAGTGAGAATTTGGCTTGTTGCATTCACTTCTTTGATTTTTCTTGCTGGCTGCGAAAAGCCAATAGAGCAAGTACATTTAAGTGGCCCAACGATGGGTACCAGTTATAATATTAAGTACATCAATAGTGATGAGTTACCTGAATCTAAAGAGATTCATACCGAGATTGATCGCATACTTGAAGATGTTAACGATAAGATGTCAACATATCGCGATGACTCAGAGTTAAGTCGCTTTAATCAATACAAAGGTTCGGACGCATTCAAAGTGTCTGAGCAAATGGCGACTGTCGTGAAAGAAGCGATTCGTTTGAACGGTCTTACTCAAGGTGCATTGGATGTGACTGTGGGCCCTTTGGTCAATCTGTGGGGCTTTGGCCCTGAAGCACGTCGAGACATCGTTCCAACAGAAGAAGAGCTTGCCGCTCGTAAAGCAAGAGTGGGGATTCAGCACTTAAGCATTAAGGGCAATATGCTGAGTAAGGATCTACCAGATCTGTATGTTGATCTTTCGACTATTGCTAAAGGTTGGGGAGTTGATGTGGTTGCTGACTACCTTGATTCCATTGGGATTCATGACTATATGGTTGAAGTTGGTGGTGAAATTCGCTTAAAAGGTCTTAACCGTGACGGTGTCGGTTGGCGTATCGCCATTGAAAAACCCACTGTAGATAAGCGTACTGTTCAAGAAATCATCGAACCGGGCGATATGGCGATTGCCACATCTGGTGATTACCGTAACTATTTTGAACGTGACGGTGTTCGATATTCGCACATCATCAATCCAGAAACCGGTAATCCAATTCGTCACAAAGTGGTTTCTGTTACTGTTTTAAATTCGTCGTCAATGACAGCGGACGGTTTATCGACTGGTCTTATGGTCTTAGGCGAGAAGAAAGGAATGGAAGTTGCTAATCAATATGGCATCCCTGCATTCATGATCGTAAAAACAGCCGATGGCTTTAAAGAAATGGCTTCAGAAGCCTTTAAGCCATATTTAGGTAAATAAGGTAAGCGAGATAATTATGAATACATTTCTGATTACATTTGGTGTTTTTCTTGCTGTCATCGCAGCGATGTCCATTGGCTATATTATCCAAAAGAAAGTGGTGAAAGGGAGCTGTGGTGGTTTAGGAGCGGTCGGCATCGATAAAGTATGCAACTGTCCTGAACCTTGTGATGCGCGTAAAAAGCGCGAAGCACGTGAAGCATACCGTGAAGAGAGACTGGCGGAACGCCAACAGAAAGAAGCATCTTGGAATAAAGACCGTATTGCTTAACTGACGAATGCTGAGCCGATGTTATCGAGCTCCTCAAAATGCAAAGAGCTCAAAACCTAGTGTTTGAGCTCTTTTTCATTTAGGCCGTGATGACGGTTTTCTGTTACTGGGATTTGGAGAAGTTCTCGGTGAGGAGGATGTAGGCTATTCACTGGTACTTTCCCCCCAATTTGTTAATCGCTATACTGTATGTAACAACAGTCATGGTGGTTTATGACAACGAAAATCATTCATGTAGATCTTGATTGCTACTATGCAGCAGTAGAGGCGAGAGACAATCCCTCTCTACGAGGTATACCACTCGCTATCGGCGGCTCTCAATATGGTCGAGGGGTACTTTCAACATGTAATTATGAAGCCAGAAAATTTGGAATTCGCTCCGCAATGCCGACGGGACAAGCGCTTAAGTTATGCCCTAATTTAACGGTTGTTCCAGGTGACATGGAAAAATACAAATCGGTGTCTAAGCAAATACAGGCTATTTTTTTGCGTTATACGGATGTAATTGAGCCTTTATCGTTAGATGAAGCCTACTTAGATGTGACGGGTTCCCCTTACTTCAATGGGTCTGCAACCTTAATTGCGCAAGATATAAGGAAGACGATTGAGACGGAGTTACAGTTGACGGCTAGTGCTGGGGTTGCTCCGATTAAATTTGTCGCGAAAATCGCCTCTGACATTAACAAGCCGAATGGTATTTGTGTGATTCCCCCGGATCAAATAGAGAGCTTTGTTGAGGAGCTTTCGTTAGGTAAGATCCCCGGCGTTGGGAAAGTAACGCTGGAAAAACTTAATAAGTTAGGCCTTTATAAAGGGAGGGATGTAAAAGCGTACGATCAGAGCTTGTTACTCAAGCAGTTTGGTAAGTTTGGCCAATCTTTATGGGAAAAGTGTCACGGGATTGATAACAGAGAAATAGAAACATCAAGAGTGTGGAAGTCTGTTGGGGTTGAAAAAACATTCAATACGGATATTTTTACTCAACAAGAGTGTCATAGTGCTATCGAGCGTTTATACCCATCTTTATTAAGCCGGCTTGAAAAGGCATCCCCAGAGAAAAAGATCATAAAACAAGGAATGAAATTAAAGTTTGATGATTTTAAACAAACCACCGTCGAGCATAAAAAAAACACTTTAGATAAAGTGTTTTTCAATGAATTGTTGGAAGAGGCATTAAAACGACAGAAAGGCCGAGGGATTCGTCTCATCGGATTGAGCGTGGGGTTAGACACGGAACAAAAAAACAAAGAGCAAATGAGTTTTGATTGGTAGAGGGAGCCTTATCTTGGTAGACGTTTCACTAATGCTAGAGTGTCACTGAATGGCTGCTGTTCGAGCTTTCCGTAACCGACCATTTTGCTGGCTTTTAGTTTTGTTGAAAGCGGAGTGGCTATCCCACATAAAAAGCGAGTAATAGCTTCATCGGTAATCAACGGTTGGCTCTTTGCTGCAAATTCATGAATCCACGCCAGCACGGTTTTATCATCTACGGGTTCAATATCGACGGTAGGTAATATCGCAATTTCTCCTCGACATACCGAGCAATGACCACAGTTTTTTGGGGCTTGGTCATCGGCAAAATAGCTCGCAAGGCGTGAGCTTAGGCAAGTATCCGCCTCAAAGAAATTCAGCATTTGGTTAAGGCGGTTTATCTCACTGTGCTCTTTTGCTTTAAATAACTCAGTAAGGCGCTCTGACAGTTGCATCATATCTTCAGAAGTATTGTGGATCGCGTAGACATCGGTGATCTGCTTGCTCTCCAGTTCAATCCAACCTTGTTCATTGAAGTAGTCGATAGCCGCAATCACACGCTGACGATCGGCTTGGAAGTGCGTCCAAAGCGCATCAAAATCGACTTGGCACCACACTCTTGCTTGAGGAGAGCATTGGAAAATCGCTTCGACAAATTGACGACGTTCACTTTGAAATTGCTCTGTGATCTGCTGTTTCGGGCGAATGAACTTAAATTTGTAGTCTGCGAAGTAGCTGTACTTCGGCTCGATCACGCCTTCAATTTCCAGATACACCAGTAGTGTTTTTAGCGGTAATTGACGAATGTTGGATTCACGTGACAGCTGGTTAAGCATGATCTCCCATTGATTCGAGCCAGAAGCGCCAATGTTTTGATTTTCGTAGATCTCTTTTAACACCGCTTGGATCGATATGTTGTCTGGCGTATCACCAAAAACGAAGTTCTCGAGTGTGCTTAAACCATGTTTGTTAGCGAGTAAAATACATTCAGACGCTTGCCCATCTCGACCTGCTCGCCCAATTTCTTGCGAGTAGTTCTCTATCGATTTTGGTAAGTCAAAGTGAATAACTCTACGAATATTGGATTTGTCGACCCCCATACCAAACGCAATCGTGGCGACAATACAATTGACATCATCGGTCATAAATTGGTGTTGAATGGCATCTCTATTTTCTGGCTTAAGACCCGCATGATAAGCCACAG
The DNA here is from genome assembly GCF_050337445.1 of Vibrio minamisatsumaniensis. Lineage (NCBI taxonomy): Bacteria > Pseudomonadati > Pseudomonadota > Gammaproteobacteria > Vibrionales > Vibrionaceae > Vibrio > Vibrio minamisatsumaniensis. The sequence goes on from NZ_JAKJSY010000039.1 coordinate 16,081, forward strand.
CATTAACGCCAGCATTACGAAGTTGTTGAGCGACCATCTCTGCCGTTTGTTGAAGGGTGACATAAACAATAGTCGGAGCGAGAGAAGCTTGGTTAACGACATTGCACAAGGTTTCTAGCTTGCTGGTTTGTTCACAAGGTTGAATCGACAGGTCGAGGTTTTGACGATAGAAACCCGTCACCACAACGCGCTCTTCATCAATTTCAAACTTTGACTTCATGTCTTGGATAACCGAGGTGGTTGCGGTGGCTGTCAGTAGCAGAACCTGAGGAATATTGAGCTGTTTTTGGTACTGAGGAAGCTTCAGGTAATCGGGTCTGAAGTTGTGTCCCCACTCTGAAATACAGTGCGCTTCATCGACCACAAGCAGTGAGATCGGCACTTGGGAGATAAACTGACGAAAGCGTTCGTTCTTCAAACGTTCAACGGAAATCATTAGGATCTTAGTGTCGCCGTTACGTACAGACTGCATTACCTGTTGAGTGGTTTGTCTATCTTGGCTTGATTCGATGGCGGCAGCACTGATGCCTTTACTGTGCAAGAAGCTAAGTTGGTCTTTCATTAATGCCAACAGGGGCGATATCACCAAGGTTAAGTGTGGTAACTCTAAGGCGGGTAATTGATAGCAAAGCGATTTACCTGAGCCCGTCGGGAATATCGCAGCAGTGGAGTGCCCCGATAGAACATTATCAATGACTTGCTTTTGCCCATGACGTAGTGAGTCGAATCCGAATACTTGTTTTAGCTTCTGCTCAATCATTTATGTTCTACCTGAATTATGAAGTATCGTTTGGGTGCTAAAGCGGGTGCTTATCTAAGATAGCATCACTTAACGGATCAAATGCCTTGCACCTGATTGTACCTAATTCTATTCTGTAGCTCCTATAGAAAAGCACGCCAAAAGTATGATTAAGTCTGAGCTTCGCCAAATAATTTTAGAGCAACTCGAATCCCGATTACGTATCGCACAATCTGCGACTCAACGCGCGATTGATGCGGCGACCGATGAAGAGACTGTGCCTGAGCATAAGTACGATACATTGGCACTAGAAGCATCGTATCTTGCACATGGTCAAGCGATGAGAGTGCAAGAGTGTGAAGAGGATATTCAGTGTTATCGTCACTTAGTGCTGCGTGATAGTGAAAAGGTCACAGTGAGCAGTTATGTCGTGGTCATTGACGAACATGATCAATATAAACACTTTTTTATGGGACCAAGAGTCGGAGGACTTTCTGTTGTGTGGAATCATCATGACGTTGTTATCGTAACGGAAAATGCCCCATTTGGTCAGGCTCTAATGGGAAAAAGCGTTGGTGACGAGGTTGAATTTATGGTCGCTGAAAAACAGTTTTACTATGAAGTGATATCTGTCGAGTGATCTTGAGATATTAGACGTTTCTCTGACAAAGAGCGATGAACCAAGGGTATAGTAATTCGTCAGATTGATGAGAGAATGTTATGAAAAGCAATGTATTTATGAAAAACAGTGTATTAATCGCATCGTTAACAGCAGCCATCGCTGTTGTGAGTCTGCCTACTTATGCGGCGCAATGTCGAATTGATTTAAAAAATGAATTACACATCGATGACAATAAAGTCGAAATTCATCAGGTCAATGGTGATACCGCCATTTTTGATGGTAATAATGACTTGTATATTCATGGCGAAAAGGTTGAGCTTGACGCTAACCAACAAGCCGCTATCGAAAAGTACCGCGAGACCATGAGTGAATACCTACCTCGAGCCAAAAAAATGGCTAACGATAGCCTAGCATTAGCCGATGACGTTATTGATGAGATTGCCGCCGGTTTAGATGCCCCAGAATCGTTTGATAACGTAAAAGAATCAATGAAAAAGTATATGACTGAACTCGAAGCCCGTTATTACAAAGGTGGCGAGTTAGTGCTGCCTGCCGATAGTTTTGACTCGATGGCGAGTGGTTGGTCTGAAGATTTTAAAAAGGCTAAGGAGATCTTTAATCGCGAGTTTATCGCCAGTGCTTTTAATGTGATGTCAGAAAAGATGAAGCAAGAGGGCGGGCTAAACTTTTCTGAACTGGCGGACAAAATGGCTGAATTAAAGCTAAAAGTTCAAGAGCGAATGAAAGAACACTCTCAACAAGTCGAAGAGGAAGCGAATGATTTCTGTGATTCTCTGGATGAGATGGCAGAGCAAGAGCAAGAGTTACATAAGATCGTTCCGAATCTAAAAGACTACCAAGTATTCACGATCTAATTTGAGTTTTGTTATGAATGAAAAAGGCGCTCAACCAATGGGGAGAGCGCCTTTTTTTCATTTAGAATGAGCGTTAGATATCGATTACTTGATTTCCATACCTTGAGCTTGTAGGTCTGCATGGTAAGACGAACGTACAAACGGCCCACACGCTGCGTGAGTAAAGCCTAGCTCTAATGCTATCTCTTTTAGCTCATCAAACTCTGAAGGCGGTACATAGCGTTCTACGGGCAAGTGGTGGCGGCTTGGTGCTAGGTATTGGCCTAGTGTCAGCATGGTTACGCCATGTTCGCGAAGGTCTTTGAGTACTTGGATGATCTCTTCTTTGGTCTCACCAAGCCCCATCATTACCCCTGATTTTGTAGGAATATCAGGATGCTGCTCTTTGAATTTCTTCAGTAGATTCAGTGACCACTTGTAGTTCGCACCTGGACGCGCTTTACGGTATAGACGTGGCGCTGTCTCTAGGTTGTGGTTGAAAACATCGGGTGGGTTGTCTTTCAGTAGTTCAAGCGCCACGTCCATACGACCACGGAAGTCTGGCACTAATGTTTCGATGCGAATATTTGGGTTTAGCGCACGGATCTCACGATTACAGTCAGCGAAGTGCTGAGCCCCCCCATCACGCAAGTCATCACGGTCAACGGAAGTGATGACGACATACTTCAGTTTCATGTCTTCAATCGTCTTAGCCAGTTTCTTCGGCTCTTCCGCTTCAGGAGCGACAGGACGACCATGGGCAACATCACAGAACGGGCAGCGACGAGTACAGATAGCACCAAGAATCATAAACGTTGCCGTACCGTGGTTGAAACACTCGGCTAGGTTAGGGCAAGACGCTTCTTCACATACGGAGTGTAGGTTGTTTTTGCGCATTGCTGATTTGATCTCTTGAATACGATGGCTGTCGGAAGGAAGTTTAATCTTCATCCATTCCGGCTTACGTAGTACTTCTTTCTGTTCAGCAGGCATATTCTTTACGGGAATTAATGCCATTTTGTCAGCGTCACGATATTTAACGCCTTTTTCCATTTGGATTGGTTTGCTCATGATTTTATGCTTCTGCTGTAATGTTACTGGTGGCTTGAATATCTACTTGGTCATAGCCGAGCAGCTCTACGAGCTCTTCTATTAACTGTTGCTCAACGTTCTCTAATTCACTAGGCCCGCCGAGTTGGCTTACCTGCGCCATTTCCATACCTTGATAACCACATGGGTTAATACGTAGGAATGGAGACAGGTCCATATCGACGTTGAGTGCTAGCCCATGGAACGAGCAGCCACGTCGAATACGTAATCCGAGTGAACAGATTTTCTTGCCATTGACATACACACCCGGAGCGTCAGGTCGGGCTGTAGAATCTATATTGTAAGCGTTCAGAGTATTGATTACGAGATTCTCAATATGAGTCACTAAATCACGCACTCCGAATTTTTTGCGGCGGATGTTAATCAGAAAGTAAGCCACTAATTGGCCAGGGCCATGGTAAGTCACTTGGCCACCGCGATCGCTTTGAATGACAGGGATATCACCGGCGTTGAGTATGTGCTCAGCTTTGCCTGCTTGTCCTTGAGTAAAGACAGGGTTGTGTTCAACCAACCAAACTTGGTCTACATCTTCATCCGTGCGTTCGTCTGTGAACCTATGCATGGCTTTCCATACTGGTTCGTAATCCTGACGGCCTAATTTTTTTACGATTAGCTTATTTTGCAAAATTGCACTCCCTCAAGGATTAATAAAGTGAACGCATTATAAACGCGAAACAGGTTTCTAACTACAGACGGACTGCAAGGTTTTTCAACTTTCTTTGTATTTATTGAAAATTCAGTTGAATGAATTTGACGTCAATAGGGGGCTTTAAACAAAAACAGCGGCAATAAGCCGCTGTTTTTCATGTGTCATCGGAGATTACAGTACCATACGAACGATTTCGATCTCACCGAGTTCTTTATACAGCGTTTCGACTTGCTCAATTGATGTCGCAGTAATATTGATAGAAACTGAGTGGTAGTTGCCTTTTGCACTCGGTTTTAGCGTTGGGCTGTAGTCACCAGGAGCATGACGCTGGATCACTTCTAGTACTAACTCAGTCAGCTCTGGTTTAGCGTAGCCCATTACTTTGTAAGTGAATGAACAAGGGAACTCTAAGAGGTCTTTTAGTTTTGCATCAGAATTGATGTTCATGATTAGCTCCAAAAGGCTAGACTCTCGCAAATTGGCGAAATGTCGATAAAAAGCGTGTTCGGTCAACAGACACGAGTAATAAGGCGGAATATTACGTGTAAATATCACCGAACTCAAGATCAACAAAAGCCGCACATGGCGGCTTTTGTTTAACTGAAGAGTAAATTATGAGCTTACTCATCCAGTTAGTTTTGCAATAAGCGAGTCTATTGCTTAGAACAAACTTTTGACTTATTTAGAATAAACCTTTGAACAGCAGTACTAGGTAGTCCCATAGGCGGCTAAATAGGCTACCTTGGTCTACATCTTCAAGTGCGAGCAGTGGGTATTCTGCAACGTCTTCACCATCTACTTGGTAGAACAGCTTACCGACAACATCGCCCTTACTGATTGGTGCTTCTAGCTCTTTATCAAGAACGAAGCTTGCTTTTAGGTTCTTGGCTTGGCCACGAGGTAGAGTCACGAACGTATCTTCATCCACACCTAAAGCAACCGTGTCTTGGCTACCCATCCAAATTTTCTCATCAACGAAAGTTTCACCCGCTTTATGTGGTGCAACTGTTTCGAAGAAACGGAAACCATAGCTCAGTAGTTTCTTGCTTTCTGTTTTACGAGCGTTAGCACTTTTCGTGCCCATCACCACGGCAACTAGGCGCATTTTACCTTCTGTTGCTGAGCTTACTAGGTTAAATCCAGCATGGCTGGTATGGCCTGTCTTAATGCCATCCACGTTCATGCTTTTATCCCACAACAAACCATTTCGGTTGTATTGGGTAATACCGTTGTAAGTGAATTTTTTCTGTGAATAGATTCGATACTCGTCAGGGACGTCACGAATTAGGGCTTGACCCAGTAGCGCCATATCATAAGGCGTTGAGCGTAGGTTTGGGTTATCTAGACCATGAACATTTACAAAGTGCGTGTTGTCCATACCGATAGAGCTTGCCCAAGCGTTCATTAGGTCAACGAACGCATCTTCAGAGCCTGCAATATGCTCAGCCATCGCCACACAGGCGTCGTTACCCGATTGGATGATAATGCCTTGGTTCAACTCTTTAACTTTAACCGTTGTACCAACTTCGATGAACATCTTAGATGAGTCTGGGAAATTTTTAGCCCAAGCGTTTTCACTGATCACTACATCGTCGTCTGAGGTGATGTTGCCACGTTTTAGCTCTTGGCCAATGACGTAGCTTGTCATCATCTTGGTTAAACTTGCTGGAGAAAGTTGAGTGTTCATCTCTTTCTCTGCTAGTACTTTGCCCGAATGGTAATCCATCAAAACAAAACCCTTAGCGGCGATTTGTGGTGCATCAGGTACAACAATTGGATCGGCGAATGACGATGTCGCTATCGTTGCTGAAAGTGCAACAGAAGTAGCAAAAATCGATTTAACAAGTTTATTAGATTTTATCATTTTGAATGCAATTATTTGGTGAACTATTGGTATATTAACAGAATCACTCTGTCACACCAGAGCGTTGATTACCAGAAGTAACTTTTAAGTTAATTAGCGATTTAGCGTCTGTTTTTTTATATAAGCTGACGGGTAACCCATTAACTTAACTTGTTTTAACTTCTCTTGAGTCAGAGCATAGTCATGAAATGGCCCAAGCATTAATCGGTAGTTGTCGTCATTTGACTGCAAGAAGGTGGCTACTGCTAGTTTTTCACCGAGATCTTTGGCTAACTTCTCTGTTCTATCTTTATAAGAAGACGTGGCGACCTGAATAATAAATTGCGGTAAAGTGGCCTTTTTATTTACGTCGTTTGGCATCGCAACAGTGATGACCTCAATCTCGACATTTGCAGTGCCTGTTCTCAATACATCGAGTTTGTAAGCTGCCGCATAACTAAGATCAATGATTCGCCCTTCATGAAATGGGCCGCGGTCATTGATACGAACAATTGTCGTTTTGTTGTTATCGGTGTTGGTTACTTTTACATAGCTTGGAATAGGCAATGTTTTGTGCGCTGCCGACATGGAATACATGTCGTAGATCTCGCCATTTGAGGTTAAGTGGCCATGAAATTTTTTACCGTACCAGGATGCTTTGCCTCGCTCTTTAAACCCTTCCGCTTTTTTGACTATTTTATAGTCTTTACCCCGCAGAGTGTAATCACTATTCCCCCCTAAACTGTATGGTTCATATTGAGGGTGAGCATCCTCTATGTGCTCCACTGAAATAGGAGAATCGGGCGCAATATCAGCGTCGATATCATAGCGACCGCTGGGCTTATTTGAAGAACAACCATTGATGAAAATAGCAAGGCCAACAATAGAGACTATTTTTTTGATTGGCAGTTTATCAGCCAAGATGTTTTTTTTGGGAGACGTTAAAGTAGACATCGATTAGGTCGCCTTTGAGAATGCTTTTCTGTGTGTATGAATTGACATTAAAATACCAAAGCCCGCCATCAAGGTAACCATTGAAGTACCGCCATAACTGACTAGAGGAAGAGGGACGCCCACGACGGGCAGAATGCCACTCACCATGCCAATGTTTACGAAAATATAGACAAAGAAACTCAGTACAATACTGCCGCCCATCATTCGACCAAATGCGGTTTGAGCTTGGCTGGCAAGTACTAAACCGCGTCCAATAATGAACAGGTAGATGGCGAGTAAGCACAAAATGCCGATCATGCCCCATTCTTCAGCAATCACGGCAAAAATAAAGTCAGTGTGTCGTTCTGGAATGAACTCCAATTGAGATTGAGTGCCCTGTAGCCAGCCTTTTCCTGAGATACCCCCGGAGCCTATCGCTATTTTACTCTGGATAATGTGGTAACCCGCTCCTAATGGATCGGACTCAGGATTAAAAAGGGTTCTTACGCGTACTTTTTGATATTCGCGCATCAAGAAAAACCACAAAATGGGAATAAACCCACCCAGTGCAATTGCCGCACTGGCGATGATCTTCCAGCTAATACCTGCAAGGAATATCACGAATATACCGGACGCAGCGATAAGGATAGAGGTGCCTAAATCAGGTTGCTTTGCGATTAAAATCGTCGGTACAAACACCATCACGAGAGAGATCGCTAACGTTTGGAAAGTCGGTGGAAGCGAGCGCTTACCGATAAATCGCGCCAACATTAAAGGTACGGCTAGCTTTAATAACTCGGAAGGTTGAAATCGAACAAAGCCGAAATTCAGCCAGCGCTGAGCGCCTTTAGAGGCTTCACCAAAGAACAGTACGCCGAGTAGCAAAATGACCCCTCCAGTAAATAATAAGGGAGCTAAGCTTTCATAGGTTCGCGGTGAGATTTGAGCCAAGAAGATCATCACACCGAGAGACAGAGCCATGCGCATCGCCTGACGATCCATCATTACAAGGCTTTTTCCGCTTGCGCTGTACATGATCAGTAGGGCAAAGCCCATTAAAACCAGAATGCCAAGCAAGAGTGGTAGGTCGATATGCAGCCTTTCAAATAGAGCTCTATTTCGTCCAGTTGATGGATCAAGTTTCATTATTTTATTGCCTTACTTTCATAATCATCTGCAAGGATAATATGGTCTAAAATTCTTCTTACTACCGGGCCGCCATTTGACGAACCGCCACCGGCGTTCTCTAGAACGATAGTCACAACCGCTTCAGGAGCTTCAAAAGGTGCATAACCGGTAAAGAGAGCGTGATCGCGTAAGTGCTCCGCGATTTCGTCTGCGTTGTACTCTTCATCTTCTTTTAGGCCGAATACCTGTGCTGTACCGGATTTACCTGCAGTTTGGTAAGACATCTTCTGGAATGAGCGCCTTGCCGTACCTTTCTTACCATGGTTAGCCCGTCGCATGCCTTCCTGAGCGATTTCCCAATACTTTTTCTTAACGCCGGTCAGCGGTGGGTAAGTTTCAATGTCCGACATGACTTGTTCATCGAACGGGCGACTGTTATCTATGGTTGCACGCAATAGATGAGGGGCTCTGACTTCCCCTTCATTAACTAATACAGATGTGGCTTTTGCAATCTGCATAGGGGTCGCAGTCCAGTAACCTTGACCAATGCCAACGGGGATGGTGTCACCTTGGTACCAAGGCTCACGGTGTCTTGCCATCTTCCAATCACGGGTTGGCATATTAGCTTTACTCTCTTCATAGATATCGATGCCAGTATAATCACCAAATCCGAACATCATCATCCATTTAGATATGCGATCAATACCAAGATCGTAAGCTATTTGGTAAAAGAAAGTATCCACCGACTCTTCAATCGCTTTTTCTATATCAACCACGCCGTGTCCCCAGCGTAGCCAATCACGGAATGGTCTTGTTTTTGAGTTAGGGATCTTCCAATAACCTGGGTCATTACGCGTTGTCTTCGGTGTAATAACGCCTTCTTGCAAAGCTGCCACAGCAATGAAGGGTTTGATCGTCGAAGCTGGTGGATAAATTCCTAACGTCGCACGGTTAACCAAAGGTCGGTCTTTGTCTTGAAGCAGCGCGTTATAACCTTTAGACGAAATACCATGTACGAATGCATTTGGGTCGTAGCTTGGACTCGACACCATGGCTAATACGCCATTGTCTTTCGGGTCGAGAACAATGGCTGAACCACGGCGGTTATCCAGTAATTTATGTACATACAGCTGCAGTTTGATATCTAAATTGAGCACGATATCTTTACCCGGAACTGAAGGGACAAACTTCAGGGTGCGGATCACTCGTCCACGGCTGTTGACTTCGACTTCTTGATAGCCCGCGGTACCGTGAAGTATGTCTTCGTAGTAGCGCTCAATGCCAAGTTTACCGATGTCGCGAGTCGCTTGGTAATTGGCGTCTTTTTCTTCTCTCGCTAAGCGTTGTATATCACGATCATTGATGCGAGATACGTAGCCGATTACATGAGTCAGCACATCACCATAAGGGTAGAAACGTTTCAATGTTCCTGTTACTTCAACGCCAGGAAATTTGTGTTGATTTGCAGAAAAGACGGCCACTTGCTCTTCGGTCAGCTGATTTAAAATCGGGACTGATTTAAAGCGTCGTGAATTAAGACGCTCACGATTAAAGCGTTCGATACGTTCTGGTGGGATCTCGATTAACGCTTGTAAGCGACGCAGCGTCCCCTCCATATCTTGAATTTTTTCAGGTATGATTTCCAGGTTGAAAACAGGGCGGTTTTCGGCCAAAAGCACCCCATTTCGGTCGTAAATTAAACCTCGGGTAGGGGCTATTGGAACGACCTTGATTCGGTTATCGTTCGATCGCGTTTTATAGTCCTGATATTGATTGATCTGGATATGGTACAGGTTAGCCACCAATATCGACATCATCACAATGATCCCTATAAACGCAACAAAAGCACGGCCAGTAAATAGTCGTGCTTCTGCTTTGTAATCACGGATTTGGCTACGTTTACGTAACATTAACAGCTTATTCTCGATGATAAGGGTGGTTAGCTGTGATACTCCAAGCTCGATATAAGCTTTCGGCCATGATCACGCGTACTAATGGGTGAGGAAGCGTCAGTGCTGATAAAGACCAGCTCTGATCTGCTGCCGATTTACAAGCTGGTGCTAATCCTTCAGGGCCCCCAATAAGGATAGACACATCACGTCCATCCAACTTCCAACTTTCTAGCTGCTCAGCCAGTTGAGGGGTATCCCACTTTCTACCTGGGATATCAAGCGTGACAATGCGGTTACCTTTTGGAACCGCAGCCAGCATGGCTTCGCCTTCTTTTTGAAGAATGCGTGCAATGTCGGCATTTTTACCGCGCTTTCCTGCCGTGATCTCAACGAGCTCTAATGGCATATCGTGAGGGAAGCGGCGTTTGTATTCTTGAAACCCTTCTTCAACCCACTTTGGCATTTTTGTACCAACTGCGATTAACTGGATCTTCAAAGCTTAGCCCCAAAGTTTTTCGAGTTGGTACAGTTCACGATGCTCTTCTTGCATAACGTGAAGCATACTTGTGCCCATATCTAGAACAACCCATTCACCTTCTTGCTGGCCGTCCATACCGAGTGGTTGCATACCCGCTTTACGCACTTCATCAGCAACATGCTGTGCAATAGAGGCAACATGGCGTTTCGAGGTGCCAGTACAAACAATCATGTAATCAGTCACACTTGATTTACCTTCGACATCGATAGTCACAATCGATTCTGCTTTCATGTCGTCGGCTTTGTCGGCAAGAAAATCTTTTAATTCTTCACGTAACACGGGGTGTTCCTTTAATCTGAATTTAGCTTTGTTTAGGATCTATTGACCCTAGAATATAACACGCTTTTATACGTGAGATGGTATTGAAGCTGAAGGGAGACAAAACTCCACACTCAACTGATGAATTAGTGGCCAAGGCGACTGCTCATACTGGGTTTTTGTGATCAATTCAGCTTGAGTAAGCAATGCAAACAGGGAGTGTAATTGAGACATTGAAACTCTGGTTAGCGCCGCGTTATAAAGAGGCTTCTTTGATTGCCAGATACGCTGTTTCTCGAAGACCTGACCAATCGGCATCTGCTGCATTTGTTGCTGCATTTGTAATAGCAAAACAAGCTCACGTTGTACGCTACGCAGTAAAATAACGGGCTCAATACCTTCCGCTTCCAATTGTCTTAGAATTCGTTGTGCTCGATTCCCTTTACCTGCCAGTAAGGCGTCACTCCAATGGAATGGAGTAAAATGGTTGTGTCGGCTTAGTGACTCTTGAAGGCGGACTAATGTGAGCTTTCCATCGGGATACTGAAGCGCCAATTTTTCTAAGCTTTGTGTCAGAGCAAAAAGATTGCCTTCGTGCCATTGCGCGAGCATCTGAATGGCTTCAGGATCGGGTGATAAACCGATTTTACGGCAGCGTGCTTGGACAAACTGAGGTAATCGACCGACATCTGGCGTTAAACAGCTTACCCAATGCCCTTGGTTCGAGAGTGCCTTAAACCATTTAGCATTCTCCTGAGCCTTCGTCAGTTTCGTTCCTATTAATATCAATAAGATATCGTTGTGGATATGCTCAGAAATCACGAGTAATTCTTTCGCTATCGCCGCATTAACCCCAGATTCCGGCAGCTCAAGCTCGATGATCTGGCGACTTGAAAATAGGCTCAGTGCTTGAGTACAGTCGTAGACTTGATTCCAATCTAGACTGCTATCAATTGCAAAACGGTGACGTTCTTCGAAGCCTTGTTGTTTTGCCGCTTGTTGAATCGCTTCTCGGCTCTCTTGCAGCAGTAGTGGCTCGTTACCAAAAATGAGGTAAACATTACTCAACTGTTTAGCGAGTTGCTCAGACAAGCGGTCAGCAAAAATACGCATCAAATAGACCTATTATTCAACAGATTCAATTGATTGTGATTGATCGGTTGAGCTTGAAGTGCTCTCAACGTCGTCAATTTCGATGTTCTTGATGTCATACTGCTGCTCAAGGTCTTTCACTTGTACGTTTTCCAAAGCTTCATGCTCCATGCTCCCTGCCGCAATCGTGGCTTTCAATCGAGCCATCTGACGAAGGATCTGGCTTGTCGCAAGTTTTCGCATTTCATCTTCGATCATGTCTCGTTCAACCGATTTCGCGAGTGCGGTTAACGGGTTATCAAGATAACTACGGGTTACACTGGTTGAGAATGTTTTTGAGCCAATTTCAGGAATCGTTACTCGATATGAAGCTCGAAATGTTAGTTCTTTCTCTGCTGCACGAGTGTTTTGGTAGAGAGACAGCGTTCGTTCAGCAACGCTCTCACTAATAATATGCAGGTTAGGGGTGTTCTCAGTCGGTGGCACAATTTCAACATTATTCAGACGCAGTTGACCTTTCATCATACGCGTAAACGTACTGTATTGGTCGTAACTGGTTACTGAGATCTTGTTAAGCTCTTCAGGCACTGAGTAATCACCACGTAGGTGGAAACCACACGCACTTAATAGGCTAACGGTTAAAACAACAACAGTAACTTTCAATGAAGATAGTGAAATCAGGCGCATTATTGGATGGCTCTCATGACGGTAGAATACTTATTTAAAGGCTTTAGTTCGTTTGAGTGGTTAGGCTCAAGTCTAAAGCGCTTAAATAAGTAGACAGGGTAATTAGTTACCCTGTCTACAGACTGCTTTTGATGAATTAAGTTCGTTAATTCTTTAGCAATGGCATGGTGCTAACGAAATTAGTTAGCAACGATGTTTAGAAGCTTACCAGGTACGAAGATAACTTTACGAATCGTTAAGCTATCTAGGAACTTCTTAGCGTTCTCATCGTTTAGACCAAGCTCACGAACTTGCTCTTCTGTGGCATCTGCAGCAACCGTTAGTTTCGCACGTAGCTTACCGTTGATCATGACAACGATAGTTTTCTCGTCTTCAACTAGCGCTTTCTCATCGAAAGTTGGCCATGTTGCTGAGTCTACGTTTGATTCACCAAGCGCAATCCACATTTCGTATGAGATGTGTGGAGTCATTGGGTAAAGCATGCGAACCACGGCTTTAAGTGCTTCGTCAAGAATGGCACGGTCTTGTGCTGATTCTTGTGGCGCTTTCGCTAGCTTGTTCATCAGTTCCATGATCGCAGCGATTGCTGTGTTGAACGTTTGGCGTCGGCCAATATCGTCCGTTACTTTCGCGATAGTCTTGTGGACATCACGACGCAGTGCTTTTTGGTCGCCAGATAGCGCAGAAGCGTCAACCGATTCAGCCGCACCTTTAGAAGAGTGAGCGTGAACCAGTTTCCATACACGTTTAAGGAAGCGGTTTGCCCCTTCAACACCAGATTCTTGCCATTCAAGCGTCATATCAGCAGGTGATGCAAACATCATGAATAGACGCACTGTATCTGCACCGTACTTGTCGACCATCTCTTGTGGGTCGATACCGTTATTCTTAGACTTAGACATTTTGATCATGCCTGAGTGCTCTACGTCACGGCCTTGGTTGTCGACGGCTTTTTCAATGCGACCTTTTGCGTCACGTTCAACTGTGACATCTGTCGGTGCAATCCACTCTTTAGTGCCTTTGTCGTTTTCGTGATAGAACGCGTCAGCCAGAACCATGCCTTGACATAGCAGTTGCTTGAACGGTTCGTCAGACGTTACGTAACCCGCATCACGCAGAAGCTTGTGGAAGAAACGAGAGTAAAGCAGGTGCATACAAGCGTGTTCGATACCACCAACGTATTGGTCAACGGGTAGCCAGTAGTTTGCTTTTTCAGGATCTAGAATGTCGTCAGCTTGTGGTGAACAGTAACGTGCGTAGTACCATGAAGACTCCATGAACGTATCGAACGTATCCGTCTCACGTAGCGCAGGTTCGCCATTGAATGTGGTTTCAGCCCAAGACTTGTCTGCCTTGATAGGGCTCGTTACGCCATCCATTACCACGTCTTCAGGTAGAATAACGGGCAGTTGGTCCGCGGGTACTGGGTGAACTTGACCGTCTTCAGTGGTGACCATTGGGATTGGCGCACCCCAGTAACGCTGACGAGAAACGCCCCAGTCACGTAGACGGAAGTTTACTGTCTTCTTACCTTTGCCTTCAGCTTCAAGCTTCGCAGCAATTGCATCGAATGCTTCTTGGAACGCAAGACCATCGAATTCACCAGAGTCGAACAGGACACCTTTTTCAGTGTAAGCCGCTTCAGACACATCCAGTTCAGAACCGTCTTCAGGTTTGATGACTGGGATGATATCGATGCCGTACTTAGTTGCGAACTCGTAGTCACGTTGATCGTGAGCAGGAACCGCCATTACCGCACCTGTGCCGTAATCCATAAGTACGAAGTTTGCTACGTATACAGGAACAACACGACCGTTAAGAGGGTGGATAGCCGTTAGGCCTGTATCCATACCTTTCTTTTCCATCGTTGCAAGTTCAGCTTCAGCGACTTTAGTGTTACGACACTCTTCAACGAAGGCCGCAAGTTCTGGGTTGCTCTTCGCTGCTTTCTCTGCCAGAGGGTGACCAGCTGCGATACCTACGTAAGTGACGCCCATCAGTGTATCTGGACGTGTTGTGTAGACTTCTAATGGTGTTTCTTCGCCGTTAACAGCGAAAGATAGCTCAACACCTTCAGAGCGACCGATCCAGTTGCGCTGCATGGTCTTAACCATTTCAGGCCAACCTTCAAGGTTGTCTAGATCGTCGAGTAGCTCTTGAGCGTATTCAGTGATTTTAATGAACCACTGTGGAATTTTCTTTTGCTCTACCGGCGTATCACAACGCCAGCAGCAACCATCTTCTACTTGCTCATTTGCCAGAACCGTTTGGTCATTTGGGCACCAGTTCACAGAAGAAGTCTTCTTGTAAACGAGGCCTTGTTGGTAAAGCTTAGTGAAGAACTCTTGCTCCCAACGGTAGTACTCAGGCGTACAGGTTGCGAATTCACGGTTCCAGTCGTAACCAAAGCCTAGAAGTTTAAGCTGGTTCTTCATGTACTCAATATTTTCGTAAGTCCATGGTGCCGGCGCCGTGTTGTTTTTAACTGCTGCGTTTTCAGCAGGCAGGCCGAACGCATCCCAACCAATTGGTTGCATTACGTTTTTGCCTTGTAGACGTTGAAAGCGAGATACCACATCACCGATGGTGTAGTTACGCACGTGGCCCATGTGCAGTCGGCCACTTGGGTAAGGGAACATAGAAAGACAGTAGAATTTTTCTTTGTTTGGGTCTTCACTTACAACGAAAGTCTCGCTGTTATCCCAGTGTTGTTGAACCTTTTGTTCAATCTCTTGCGGGTTATATTGTTCTTGCATCGATGGTATCCGGTTATCTTGGAATTTGTGAGTTCGGTTAGAACAGAATCTTACAGATCATCATAGAATACCTAAAGGAGCTGAGTACAACAATAGTTATACCCTGCATACTTGCAGTTGTAGTCTGGTTGATGGCCTAAATTTCATCTAATTGCTAAGAAGAGCTATGCTAAAAGGTATGAATTACATTTGTTTGTTAAAGGTTTGTAATCTTAAGGAGGTCGTTTATGTCGATAAAAAAAACGCTCTATGAAGACGTCGTTGAAGAGGTCATTGAAACGCTGAAGCATAGTCCTGAAGAGCTCAACCACAAAATTGAAACGTCAGGTAAATTCGCCCAAGCCGCCAATGACATGACAAAAGATGAGCTTGCATTAATTTCCGCTTACGTAAAGTCGGATTTAAAAGAGTTCTCCGAAAGCTATGAAGAGAGTAAGAGTAGTCCATTTTATTTGATGATTACGGACTCTATTTGGCAGGGGTTACTCGATATTACTGATCGTACTAAGGTGGAGTGGGTTGAATTATTTCAAGATCTGGAGCAACAAGGGTTATACCAAGCAAATGAGGTTATTGGACTCGGCACCCTGATATGTGATGATTGTGGGCATCAAACTGAATACAACCATCCAACGACGATCATTCCATGCATTAAATGTGGTTCTAAAGGGTTTAGTCGAAAAGCCCTTAAGCCGTAAGCTCCTGAACCATAGCGTATCAAGGTAAAACAACAGTAATAAAAAAGGGTTGACCCAGCCAGTCAACCCTCAAATCACTTTTCTACGAATGTCTAATCTAGCTTTGTGGCTTTCTTATTACCCAACCAATCACCAAGCTGAGCATCGCCCAGATATACAGTGGCCAAGTACCGACTGTGTGGTAAGGCGTTTGACCATCTGTTGAAATGAGTTCAGCTTTCAGTACTGCCGTTTCAAACTGAGGTATTTGCCTGATGATGTTGCCTTTGTAATCGGTTACGGCCGTCACCCCATTGTTGGTCGAGCGAATAACAGGCTTACCAAGCTCCAGAGCGCGCATCTGTGCGATCTCCATATGTTGCAATGGCCCTATCGAATGTCCAAACCACGCATCGTTAGAGAGCGTTAAAATAAAGTCAGTCTCATCGGTTACGTTCTGTCTAACTTGATCATTAAAGACTATCTCGTAACACAACGCAGGCGCTAAGTGACGACCATTTGCTACGATGTTTGGTTGAACAAAGTCGCCACGGCTGAATGATGACATCGGCAAATTAAAGAAAGGCGCTAATGGGCGTAAGATATCTTCAAACGGCACAAACTCACCAAACGGCAATAGGTGATGTTTATGGTAGCGTTCGTCTGGATCGTAGCTGTATTCACCGTATGGATTCACACCGAGAGAAAGAATACTGTTGTAGTATTTCTTATCTTCAGACTGATTAAGCACACCTGTGATGATCGAGCTGTTGTTCATCTTCGCTGCACTATCTAAGTTACGTAGGAAAGATGGGATCTCGACTTCAAACGCGGGAATTGCAGCTTCAGGCCAGATGATGATATCCGCGTCCCAGTTTTCTCTGCTTAGGTCGGTATATTTCATTATGGTTGGCCAGCGATGACTTGGTAACCATTTACTGTCTTGATCGATGTTGCCTTGTATTAAAACGACAGACGTAGTTTTCTCAGGGTTTGGCGTGACCCAATCGATATTTCGAATACCAAAACCGGCACTAAATACGACTGCAGGGATGAGGCCAACACTCCATCGTTTGTTGATCATCATATAGGCAAGTGCAGAGGCGGAAACAATCACAGCCAGAGTCACTAACTCGACGCCGCCAAGCGGTGCAAATGACCCCAAAGGCGAATCGATTTGGCTGTAGCCTAACCAAAGCCAAGGGAAGCCCGTCATGACCCATCCGCGTAACCAATCACTGATTAGCCACAGGGCTGGAGCTGCTAGGAAAAAGCGGCTTAAGTTATTGGTCGGGAAGTACTTGTTCAAGCTCCAGGTAAACAGACCAGAATAAACGGCTAGGTAGCCAATGAGCAATGCCATCAAAAAGAGGTTGGCGGCCAGGGGCATACCGCCAAAATGTTCAATACTGACGTAAACCCAACTGACGCCCGTTGTAAATTGACCTAAACCCCAAGCGTAACCAATCCAAAGTGCGTGTTTAGGCGAACGGTTATGGATCAGTAGCAGCAGTAATGCGGGGCTGAGAATCGCAAGAGGCCATATTGAGTATGGTGCGAATGAAAGAGTGGTTATAGCGCCAACAAAAACGGCCGCAAGCGGCCGTAATAGGCGATGAATAAAGGTATTAGTCATCTGATTTCTGTCATCTCTTTAGAGAGAAGTTGTTATTCTTCGATAGTCGGAAGAGGCTGCTCGTCAGGAATGGTTACCTGAAGCTGAATCACACGACGGTTATCTGCGGATGTTATTTTGAAATGGTAGTTATCGATTTCTACAATTTCGCCACGAACCGGCAAGTGACCGAGTGCTGTCATGACCATCCCACCGATTGTATCCACTTCGTCATCATTGAAGGCTGTGTTAAACGTATCGTTGAACTCTTCAATGGTTGTTAAAGCTTTAACAGAGAAAGTATGCTTACTCAGCTTACGAATATCTAGCTCTTCCTCATCGTCGAACTCGTCTTCAATTTCACCAACGATTTCTTCGAGGATATCTTCAATGGTTACTAGGCCAGAGACACCGCCAAACTCATCGACAACGATAGACATGTGATAACGCTCTTCTTGGAACTCCTTCAGTAGGCGATCAACACGCTTACTTTCAGGAACAACAACAACAGGGCGAATCACTTGTTCGATGTCAAATGGAGCACTGTCTGAACCTAAGTACTTAAGTAGGTCCTTCGCTAATAGAATGCCTTCAACATGGTCTTTGTCTTCACTGATCACTGGGTAGCGAGAGTGTTGAGCATCAGTAATCAGCGCAATCAATGTGTCTAAGTCATCGGTGCGTTCAACTGTAACCATTTGAGATCGAGGCAGCATAATATCGCGGACTCGCATCTCTGAAATTTCCATAACACCCTCGAGCATGTCGCGCGTGTCGTGGTCAATTAGGTCATTGATTTCTGAGTCGCGGATTACATCGACGAGCTCTTGGCGATCTTTCATCTCACCTTGAAATAGTTGGCCTAGGCGTTCAAAGAAGGACTTTCTACTCGGACCTTCAGATTTTTTACTTCCCTCAGAAGTGGGGGGGTTACCTTCGTTCATGATTTCTCAAAAAATAACGCTATCAGAAGTGTGATAGCACACATCACAACTCAGATTCCTGTAAAAATAACAGGTTCGATGAGTTATTGTTTCTCTGCAATCTACTTAACTAGAATCAATTTATTTTTCTAGAATATAAGGGTCTTCAAACCCCATAGCTTGCATGATTTCTGTTTCGAGTGACTCCATCTCTTCAGCTTCATCATCTTCGATATGATCATAACCTAGCAGATGCAGGCTGCCATGTACAACCATATGAGCCCAGTGTGCTAGCAGAGGCTTATTTTGCTCTTCTGCTTCTTTTTCGACAACTTGGCGGCAGATAATAAGGTCGCCCAGTAGATCTAAATCGATCCCTGGAGGAGCCTCGAATGGAAAAGACAGCACGTTAGTTGGCTTGTCTTTTCCACGATATTCATGGTTGAGTTGGTGGCTTTCTTTGGTATCTACGATACGAACCGTCAACTCGGCGTTCTCTTGAAACTGAGGAATTGTCTTGTTTAGCCAAAGCTGAATATCCTGTTTGGTTGGAAGACCTTGCTCATTTTCGACCGCTAATTGTAGGTCTAGTTCAATAGACATCTATTTATCACCTTGCTCTGTAATTACAGAGCTATTTTGTGTTGCTAATTGTGTCGTAACCGCCTGCTGAGCCTCAAGAAGTTTAGCTTCGCGCTCTTCACGTTTGCGCTTTTCAAACTCTTTACGCTCTTTTTGGTCTTTTGCTTCCCATTTTTCGTACGCATTGACGATACGAGCTACTACAGGGTGGCGAACGACGTCTTCGGACATGAAGAAGTTAAAGCTAATGTCATCCACTTCGCTCAGTACTTCTGTTGCATGACGTAAGCCTGATTTAGCCCCACGAGGCAAATCGATTTGCGTGATATCACCGGTGATCACGGCTCGTGAGTTAAAGCCAATACGGGTTAAGAACATTTTCATCTGTTCTACTGTGGTGTTTTGGCTCTCATCAAGAATGATAAACGCATCATTCAATGTTCGACCACGCATGTAAGCCAGTGGCGCGACTTCAATTACGTTACGCTCAATCAGCTTTTCAACACGCTCAAAGCCGAGCATTTCAAACAGTGCATCGTACAGTGGACGCAAATAGGGGTCGACTTTCTGGCTTAAATCACCCGGCAAGAAACCAAGCTTCTCACCAGCTTCAACAGCAGGACGAGTGAGTAGGATTCGGCGAACCTCTTGGCGTTCAAGTGCATCAACGGCTGCCGCAACAGCTAAGTACGTTTTACCGGTACCTGCCGGCCCAATACCAAAGGTGATGTCATGGGTGACCATGTTCATTAGGTATTGGGCTTGGTTTGGGGTACGAGGTTTGATGATGCCTTTCTTGGTCTTAATCGTCACTTCTTTGCCATAGTCAATTTCCGACTCGGCATGCTGTTCCAAAATACCAGATTCTGTGATCGCCAGATGCACTTGCTCGGGTTCGATATCAATTATCTTGCCTTTAACTGGAGCCGTTTCCACATAGAGGTGTTTGATGATGTCTAAAGCCGCGGCTGTCGTATGAGGTTTACCAACCATCGTGAAGAAGTTGCTGCGGTAATTAATCTCAACACCTAGGCGACGCTCAAGATGCTTGATGTTGTCGTCGAATGGGCCACACAAACTTGCTAAACGTTGGTTGTCGGCAGGTTCTAGATTGATCTCTAAAGTAACGATTTTATTGCTCAAATTAGCCTCTCATTTTGTACCACTTGCTCTTAAATAAGAAAAAGAGCAAGAAGCCCGATTTAGACCGGGCTTCTGATGGTGATTCCCTATTTCTAAGATGGTCACTCAGTTAGGTAATTTCAAGCTTTGTGTTTGCACTTTGTGCTCAAACCGTAGTATTGCCTATGGCGTAAATGTCGCGACACCTAGGTCGTCTTCACGTTTTGTTTTTTCCATCATTTCTGCAGGAGTCATTACAACGCGTAAGCCCATGTCTTTTTCGGTACGGACTAATTCACCGCGTAGTGAGTTGGTGTAAACCTCAGTGATCTTCACGTCGACGAATTGACCGATAAGATCAGCCGAACCTTCGAAGTTCACAACACGGCTGTTTTCAGTTCGGCCACGCAGTTCCATTAGGTTCTTTCTTGATGGACCTTCAACAAGAATACGTTGTTCAGTGCCTAACATTAGACGAGAAAAACGCATCGCTTGTGTGTTTATCGTTTGCTGCAGTTCGTACAGACGCTCTTTCTTCTCTTGTTCTGGTACATCACATGGGTAGTCTGCTGCCGGTGTTCCTGGGCGAGGAGAGAAAACAAAACTGAAGCTCATATCGAAATCCACTTCTTTAATCAGTTTCATCGTATCTTGGAAGTCTTGCTTAGTTTCACCAGGGAAGCCAACAATAAAGTCCGAGCTGATCTGAATGTCAGGGCGAGCTTTACGCAGTTTACGGATGATAGATTTGTATTCGATTGCAGTGTGTGGACGCTTCATCATCGTGAGAATACGGTCACTACCACTTTGAACTGGTAAGTGTAAGAAACTCACCAGTTCAGGCGTGTCTTTATACACCTCAATGATGTCGTCACCAAATTCGAGTGGGTGGCTTGTCGTGAAACGAATGCGGTCGATACCATCGATAGAAGCCACAAGGCGAAGAAGCTCAGCAAATGAACAGATCTCACCCTCATGAGTTGGGCCACGGTATGCGTTGACGTTCTGTCCAAGTAGGTTTACTTCACGTACGCCTTGCTCGGCAAGTTGTGCGATTTCGAACAAAACGTCATCCATCGGACGGCTCACTTCTTCACCACGTGTGTATGGTACAACGCAGTAAGTGCAGTATTTAGAACAGCCTTCCATAATAGACACGAATGCCGTCGCTCCGTCTGCTTTTGGCTCCGGCAGGTTATCGAATTTTTCGATCTCTGGGAACGAGATGTCCATTACTGGCTTTTCGTTAGACAGTGATGATTTAATCATCTCTGGCAGACGGTGTAATGTTTGTGGACCAAAGATAACGTCGACATAAGGTGCACGTTGGCGAATATGATCGCCTTCTTGAGTTGCTACACAGCCACCCACACCGATCACGACACCTTCTTTTTTATCCTTTAGCGTTTTCCAACGACCAAGCTGGTGGAATACTTTTTCTTGTGCTTTTTCGCGAATAGAACAAGTATTCAATAGGAGTACGTCTGCTTCCTCAGGTACATCTGTTAGCTCATAGCCATTTGCAGCGTTAAGCAGGTCGGCCATTTTTGATGAATCGTATTCATTCATCTGACAGCCCCAAGTTTTAATTAGCAGTTTCTTACTCATTTTTTGTTCGCTCGATCGTTAGTTTAATTTAAGGGAGCAAATCGCCCAGTTTTTATCCGCAAGCCTGTTTGCCATCGTCAGGTATTGATTTTATGACGGCTCTAGCGGCAAGCGGCGTATTGTACTGGTTTAAAAACCGACTGACTAGTGGTCTGATTAAATCTCTTCGCAAGTGGTTTCTATTATCGTTGGCGCTATACCCTATAAGGGATCGCGCTTTTTTCAAATAAGGTTTTTGGTTACAAGGTAGTTATGAAAAAGTACAATCAAAAACAGTCAAAGAATCAAATCGATAAGTACAAAATATGAACAATTATGACGTTGTGGTCGTCGGTGGTGGCATGATTGGTGCGGCAACGGCGATTGGTCTTGCTAAACAAGGGTTGCGTGTTGCGGTCATTGAAGGCTTTTCTCCGGAAGCTTTCCATCAGTCACAAGCGATGGATATCCGTGTATCTGCGATTTCTCAAGCATCCGCTGATTTGCTCGAAGAGCTCGGTGCGTGGCAGAGTATTGCTGCAATGCGTATTTGTTCTTATAAGCGCTTAGAAACGTGGGAGCACTCTGAGTGTCGCACTCGGTTTAATGCCGAATCTCTTGATTTACCTCGTTTGGGTTACATCATTGAGAATCGATTAATTCAATTGGGTTTATGGGCTCAGTTTGATACCTACGACAATTTAACGCTGTTGTGCCCAGAGAAGTTAGACACTATCGAGTTTGGTAAAACCAACATCGTCAAACTTCAATCCGGTTTGCAAGTATCAGCACAGTGGGTGGTTGGTGCGGATGGTGCAAATTCCAAAGTTCGACAGCAAGCCGGGATAGGAATTACGGCTTGGGATTACCGACAACACTGTATGCTTATCAATGTCGCAACGACGTTACCGCAGCAAGACATTACTTGGCAGCAGTTTTTACCAAGTGGCCCTCGCTCATTCCTGCCATTGTGTTCGCTCATGTCTGAAGGTAAAGAGGTGGGGCAAGGGTCTTTAGTATGGTATGACTCACCGTCTCGCATTCAGCAACTTTCTGCGATGAGCCCAGAAAAATTACGGGATGAAGTCCTCGCTCATTTTCCTTCTGAGTTGGGGGATATCAAAGTGTTGAATGCAGGTTCATTCCCTCTAACGCGACGTCATGCTCAATCCTATTCGAAGAATAACTGTATTCTTGTCGGGGACTCTGCACATACGATTAACCCTCTAGCAGGACAGGGGGTTAACTTAGGCTTTAAAGATGTGGCAGCACTATTGGATATCAGCAAAGAGAAAGGTGAATTGAGTCAATCGGTGACGAGGCGCTATGAAGTGATGAGAAGAGGCGACAATCTACTTATGCAAAGCGGAATGGACTTTTTCTACAAAGCCTTTAGTAATGACATTGGCCCACTCAAGTTTGTACGTAATGCCGCGCTAAAACTTGCAGAGAACTCTGGGCCGATTAAAGCTCAAGTCTTGAAATACGCCTTGGGGCTGTGATTGATTCGTTCAAATGACTGAGCGATACAAAAGAAGGAGAGCAGAGGCTCTCCTTTTTTATTGGGGTGCTTATGGTTGCTGAGTGACACAAACGGGCACATCAATCTCTAAAGAGTAGCCCGTATAGATGAGAGAGCCATCTTGAATATTTCGTCTGAATGAAGTGAGGTTATTGGAGTGCTGGTTGGCGGCGATAAGCCATTTCCCATCGTCAGTTATATGGAAGTCTCTTGGGAATTTACCTTCAGTGTCGTAGCTATCAATGAAAGTCAGCTTTTGAGTCTCAGAATCGACTTTGAAGCTGCTGATTCTTGATTGGTGTCGACATGACACATAAAGGAATTGCTCATCAGGCGATAGCTTAATCGCAGCTGCGGCTTCTCCCTTCTCCATATTAGGCAATGCATCAATCTCTTCCACTACATTCCAAATGCCTAAAACCTTGTCCAAAATCAGTAATGTTTCAGAGAGTTCACAGACCACATAGGCTCTGTCTTCAGCTTTGTTAAAGATTAAATGGCGAGGTCCATTGCCGGATGGCACTTTGATGGACTGCATTGGCTCATCAAGGAACTCCTCTTGCTCTTCGTCAAAGCAATAGAAGTTGATGCGATCGGTGCCGAGATCGACGGTCACAAATTGTGGTGAGTTTTTTAAGAACAGGCATTGATGAGCGTGTGGGCTGGTTTGCCTCTCTTTGTTCGGTCCTGAACCAAGCATCTTGATTGTTTTAAGTCGTCTATCGATATTGCCATTGATATTTAAGCTAAAGATATCGAATGTCCCTGTTGAATATTGCGATGTAATAGCAAACTTATTGTGGGGATCTATCGCAATATGGCAGGGGTGCTCGCCTGAAATTAGCCCGCTATTGGGTGCTACTTTTGAATCAGTATTAGGTATATGGATTAGCTGTGGTTGTCTATTCTGGTCTACTTCTGAAGCGGTATAGATCCCAAGCTTTGTCGTGGTAACAAACGAGGGATTAGAACATGCAACGATAAGCTCTAAAGGTAACAGCGCTCCCGTTTCTCGATCTAACTGAGTTTGATATACACCTTGGCTGTTACTTGGAGAATCTGTGTAGCAACCGATCATTAAAGGGAGATAT
Source organism: Vibrio minamisatsumaniensis (assembly GCF_050337445.1). NCBI lineage: Bacteria > Pseudomonadati > Pseudomonadota > Gammaproteobacteria > Vibrionales > Vibrionaceae > Vibrio > Vibrio minamisatsumaniensis. The sequence goes on from NZ_JAKJSY010000039.1 coordinate 40,301, forward strand.
TTCATAGGTCGTCATACTCGGTTAGAAAATAGAGCAGACATTGTCTAATAAAATTACAGAAAAAGTGAGGCTATAGAAGAGAATACTTGGTGACTTGGCTTGCAGATTTACATCTTTCAGATAAAACAAAACCCAGCTAAAAAGCCGGGTTCTATTAAATAATGGTGCGGTCGGAGAGACTTGAACTCTCACACCTCTCGGCGCCAGAACCTAAATCTGGTGCGTCTACCAATTCCGCCACGACCGCAGCAAATCTTTATAGTCATATCAATATTGGTGRTTCRATATRACGTTGTCTTCTTATTTAAAGAAARARTGGTGGCTACTGCGGGATTTGAACCTGCGACCCCATCATTATGAGTGATGTGCTCTAACCAACTGAGCTAAGTAGCCATAATAAATCGAATAGATTCATTATTAAATAATGGTGCGGTCGGAGAGACTTGAACTCTCACACCTCTCGGCGCCAGAACCTAAATCTGGTGCGTCTACCAATTCCGCCACGACCGCAGCAAAGCTTTTACTCTAGCGAAGAGTATAGTTAAGAAGACTTATGGTTTGTCTAAGTAACGTTGTAGTGGCTGGGCTACCTGGATTCGAACCAGGGAATGCTGGCATCAAAAGCCAGTGCCTTACCGCTTGGCGATAGCCCAACAATGATATCAATTAAGACATCTAAATAATGGTGCGGTCGGAGAGACTTGAACTCTCACACCTCTCGGCGCCAGAACCTAAATCTGGTGCGTCTACC
>NZ_JAKJSY010000040.1:0-40457 GCF_050337445.1 Vibrio minamisatsumaniensis
ATTACGCTCACAGAAGACCCGTTGTGATAGATGACTGGATTGGTATTGCTCGAACAAGGTTTGCCATTCTTTGTTGGTGCGCCGTTTTGCCATTTCAAATCTCCTTGTAGTTGGAGATTTGATCTTATGGCGGACTGAGGATGATTAGAATGTGGGGTTTATGACGCGCTTACGATAAATAGATGATCTTTGAGTGATTGACGGTCTTTAGAAGTTCACAATAGAAAAAGGGAAGCGGAGGCTTCCCTTTTTTGTATGTGATTAACTGTTAAAGCTTATTGAGCTTTGTTTTGATTCGCTTGGCAAACTGCAGCTGTGAAGACAACGTCAGTTGAGCTGTTAAGTGCTGTTTCTGCTGAATCTTGAATTACACCGATAATGAAACCAACGGCTACCACTTGCATCGCGACATCGTTTGATATGCCGAATAGGCCACATGCGAGTGGAATTAATAGGAGTGAACCGCCTGCAACACCCGATGCCCCACATGCTGAAATTGCAGCAACAAGGCTTAGTAGAATGGCAGTGAAGATATCAATCTCAATCCCCATCGTGTGTACGGCAGCCAGTGTTAACACTGTGATAGTGATAGCAGCACCCGCCATGTTGATCGTTGCACCTAGAGGGATAGATACAGAGTAAGTATCTTCGTCTAGTTTTAGCTTTTTACAAAGGTTCATATTCACTGGAATATTTGCAGCGCTTGAACGGGTGAAGAAAGCGGTTACACCAGATTCACGGAGACACTGAAGTACCAGTGGGTATGGGTTCTGTTTTGTCTTTATAAAGACAAGCAGTGGGTTAACCACAAGGGCTATGATCAGCATTGAACTGAGCAGAACCGCTAATAGTTGACCGTAGCTCGCAAGAGCATCAAAACCGGTTGTTGCGAATGTCATCGAAACAAGACCAAAGATACCGAATGGTGCAAGACGAATAATGAAGCGAACAATGTGTGACACACTGTGGCTTAGGTCTTCGAAAACCGCTTTGGTGGTTGCTGATGCGTGGTGCAGCGCCAGACCAAGGCCGATAGCCCAAGCAAGAATACCGATGTAGTTCGCATTCATTAGCGCACTCACAGGGTTATCAACAAGTTTGAATAGAAGGGTATGGATTACTTCAGCAATACCTTGAGGAGGGTGAGCGCCTTCTGCACCAGCAACCAGTGTCAAAGTGGTTGGGAACATGAAGCTCAGTACTACAGCAGTCAGTGCTGCAGAGAACGTACCAATCAGGTAAAGCACAATGATTGGTCGCATATGAGTATGCTGACCCTTCTTTTGGTTTGCGATAGAAGCCGCAACAAGAATGAAGACTAAAATGGGGGCAACCGCTTTCAGAGCGCCAACAAACAGACTACCTAGTAGGCCTGCATCATGAGCTGCTGAAGGAGAAACCATGGCGAGAATGACACCGAAAACAATACCAGCAAGGATCTGTAGAACGAGATTTCCACGAGCGATGCGGGCGAGCATGTTGTGATTTTGCATAAAATACCTGCAATTGTTAATTTATTATAGTGATGTATCTTTTTATAAAGTGATACTCAATCCAACTATATATTAGCGGAATGGGCGGTTATATTATCGGGATCTACTGGGGTGTCTAGGAATAGTTTACATTTAGGGTGATTGTTTGCGCTATGTGGTGCTTTTGGAGCTAAATGTTAATTTTTTGTGGGGGGATGGGGTATAAATTCGTGTGATAATACTCTGTCGGCTCAATGTTCTGATGAAGGTGAGCTTAGAATCGATTTACAACATCATTATGCGCGAAATGCGGTTATCAAGATCAAGCTGAACCCCGAAAGCACTAAGCTTTATCGGTTATAAATGAATAAAGCGAATGAGCCTGAGTCGAATTTAATATAGATAGGGCTCTAGAGAGCATCATGTGTTATTGGGTAGGCAAGCAGTGTTCATTGATCAAACAATAGTAAACCGGGTAAAAATGTACGCTAGCCACGATGGTAAGAAATCATCGTGGCTGACATGATTTTATCATTTATGAACAGGATTAATGATGGTTGTGATTCATCTTTTTCATACCGCTCATTACTTTTTTCACGGGTGCATCAAAGGTCTGTGTTTCACCATTGGCGAAGGTCAGTGTCACTTCGATTTGCTCACCTTCTTTTAGGCTGCTGTTTAGATCGAACAACATGATGTGTAGGCTACCTGGTTTAAGTACCGCTTCACCATTCGCAGGAATAGTGATCTCTTGAACTTGGCGCATCTTCATTATATCGCCGTCGACGATAACATCGTGAAGCTCTACCTTTCCTGCCGCAGGCGTCGTTGCAGAAACGATAGCGCGATCTTTGTTGCTGTGGTTGACTAAGGTCGTGAATACTGCGCTGTTCACTGCTGAAGGCGGTGTTGCACGTGCATATGCGTCATGAATCAGAATGTCGTTATTCGCTTGAGCAAGAGGAGTGAGTAATAAGCCAGCGAGAGCCAATGCTTTTAACTTCATGTTGTTGTCCTTAATTGTTATGTTGTTGGTCTGGGAGCTGACTTTTTTCGAATTTTATTCATTAAGTTTTTTAATTTTCTATACGTTCTCAGCCGTTGGTGGTTTCGTGCGTTAATCTGTTGATGGCTTCAACAATTGGCGCTGGCGTTAACGTATGCGGCACTTTGGTTATCAGCGTGCCATCGGGTTTTAAAAAATAAAAATATGAGCTGTGATCTAAGGTGTATTCCAACTCTGAACCTTCAAGTTTGGTCTTTCTGAAAATCACCCCATAGTTATGTGCAAGCGTTGTTGTCACCTCTAACGGGCCACTCAATCCTTCCATCATTGGGTGGAAATATTGTGCATATTCGTAGGAGGCTTGCGCAGCATCACGTTCAGGGTCAAGAGAGACAAAAATTGGGCGGATTTTTGCTTTTGCTTCATCAGAGACTTGGTTAAGCGCCCCGGCTAACATCGCTAAAGAGGTCGGACAGACATCAGGGCAACGTGTGAAACCGAAATAGACGATACGAATTCTGTCATCATTGCCATCAAAGATTTTTGTTGGTTGGTTATCTTTACCGAAAAGGGTCGTTTCAGATAATTGTTGCTTTGCAGCGTGTTGTTTTTGAGTTTCGTATTGACCATCAAGATAGCTTTTAATGCCAAAGCCAAGTACAAACGCGACCACTAATGCTAACGACCAATTTTTACTCATCTTGCCATCCTTATTGCAGGGTTTACGGTTTTAACGCCATCGGTGAGTTCACCGAGCCAAGTCATTGTATTCATGGTACACGCAGGCAAAATGACGTCACCCTCATAGATATTATTCCCAATGTTTTTCAATTGAAAACGGGCGGATCCCATGTCCATTTCTAAGCCAGTCAGTGACAGCATTAATGTGTCAGAGGCTGCATCATCCCAAATGACGTTGACTTTGGTCGGGACCAGAGGTTGAGCGGTCTCATGTTCAAGAGTCATAGCAACCGCGTTTTGTTCGCAAGACGCAGTGGAAAGCATGCAGTAGTCATCTAAGTTAACGTCAACAGAAGCATGCGCCATGGCGGATTTTAATTGCTGAATGGCTTGTGGCCCATAAAAGCCAGCCACGAGAGCAATACCAAGAGTCGCAACCTTTAATGCAGAGTGCATGTCGTGTTCTCATCGAATGTTATAACAGCAGCGATGTTATCATACCCCTCAATACGAGCTTGTATCAAAAAGCAATTTTGTGCGTATCGTAGAATTAAAAAAGCGAAGCCTTAGGCTTCGCTTTTGTCTGTGCAATAGGGATAGAACTTAGTCTTTCTAAGTTCTATCCGCTCTAAACGCTTTTCAGCAGTTCGTTGAATGGTTAGTCAGCGTTGCGCTCTGCAAATTTCTCTAGCCCTAGGACTAGAACGATCGCGGCCAACATCATCACAATAGCAAGTGCAAGTTGAGATGGCTGAGCGGTCACTGTTTCGAAATTGAATGGCGACAGATTGTGTTGAAGTAGGGGAACCTGTTCACCTTTTGAATTGATGTGCCAGCTTATGGTTTCTTTCCAAGGCCAAATCTTAGGTAGCGTACCTATCATCAAACCCGTTAAGAACACCAATGTGAAATCGCGGAATGAGCGCAATAGCCAAGAGAGCACGTGTGAGAAAGTCAGTAGACCGATCACACAACCGACGAGGAAGAGCGCAAGCACATCTATCTGAAACCCTTTAACGGCGCCAAGAACGGGGCCATACATACCTATTAGCAAGAGAATAAAGCTACCGGAGATGCCAGGTAAAATCATGGCACATATCGCAATGGCACCGGCAATGAGCAAATTAATGCTGGTTGGCTCCATTTGTAGGGGCTTAATCACGGTAATGCTATAAGCAAAGGCCATACCAAGCAGTAAAAAGACAAATCGAATCATGTCGCGCTTTTCGACTTGCTTAAGCACATGGAAAACCGACACTAAGATAAGGCCAAAGAAGAAAGACCATAGTGGAATAGGGTGTGTGACCAATAACCAAGAGATCAGCTTTGCAAGCGTTGCAATACTGGTGAAAATACCTGCAAACAGCGAAATTAAGAAAGCTCCGTTGATGTGCTTAAACGCGGCTTTGAAGCCTTCACGTTTCCATAAGCCAAGCAAACTCGGGTTAACTCTTCGAATGCTCTCAAGTAGCGTATCATAGATGCCGGTGATGAATGCGATGGTGCCGCCTGATACGCCAGGGACAACGTCGGCTGCGCCCATGGCGATGCCTTTGAAAAAAGTACTTAAGTAGTTCATGACTTTATAGAGTTGAAGGTGATTTTGTGCAGTATACAAACTTTCGTATAAAAAAAGTATGGATATACTAGGGTCTGTTGACCTTTCGAATAAAATTGAATCACGAAAGATCAACAGACCCTAGCGAGAAAGCGCTTTTATTTTTTCCGTTTTTTCTTCTCGAAGCTACCAACGAAAAAAGCGAGCCACTACCCGTGACTCGCTCCGATTCGTTTTGAGTTTGAATGGGGCTTAGTATCCCATCAGTTGCAGTAAGTTCTTAGCGGTATTAATGGCTTCTTTACGGTTAGCAATGTTCAGCTTTTGATAAAGGTTCCGAATGTGAGTCTTGATTGTTGTCCCTGCGACATCCAACTCTTGAGCGATCTGCTCGTTACTAAAACCTGAGTAAATTAACCCGAGCACTTGCCATTCTCGCTGGGTGAGTGGGCTAGTGCGTACAAGCTCAGGGATGTTGGGGTGATTAACCAGATTCTCAACAAAATCTTCGTCAAAGTGAATCGAACGGCTACGCTGAGTTGTTGAGATGTCTTTCATGATTTGTTGAGCGCGATGACGCTCTAAATCGCCTAAACCCGGTTTATTACTCAGTTTGTCTACGATATGACCAATAATGCTACCGTCGATTAAAAAGTTACCGACCATGCCCGTTTGATTGGTCATATGCAGCGCTTCTTCAAGTAACACTCGCGCACTGTCTTCGTCGTTCGTTTGGGTGCGCAGCACCGCTTCAACAATTAAGTTTCGGTTAGTGTCAGTGACAAGGTGAGACCGTTGAGCTTCGCTTTTCAAGAACGTTAATGCTTCCTCTGCGTCTTCGTATTGCTCTAAGATGATGTGAGCACGAACAATATTTCTCCATTGCAGCTGGCAGAAGTGGTTACTGGCTGATTCCGGCCGAACCGCTACATTTAGCCAATCATGGATAGCATCTTTATCGCCTGTTATTTGCCAAAAAAGTATCAAAGAAAGAGAAGCGTTTGCTGTCCAATCAACGTGGTAAGTGGACTGGCGTAACAAGTGTTGAATCTGGTCGATAAATTTCGACGCTTTATCAATTTCGCCACGGCTTAGTGCGAGTCGAGCCAGCATTGAGTAGCTGTGTAAGTGCTTACTTGGGGAGTGATGGCCAAGGATATCTAAGCCTTTGTAACAACACTCTTCCGCTTCATCTAATCGGTTCCAACACCAGAAGATCTGAGCTCGAACACGAAGCAAAAATTCGTGTAAAGGTACGTATTGAAGTTGATGCTCTTCAATCAATTTAAACGCGCTATCTTGCAGCTCGAATGCCGCCTGAACATAACCTTGAGCAATTAGAATTTCACTCTGTTGCAGAATCGCCCACAGCGCTTGATGGTAAACCTGATGCTGACGTGCCAGCTTTTCAGTCTGTTGCATCATTGGCAAAGCACGGCTTAGATTACCTATCACGTGGTTGACTTCGCCAACAACGGAGGTGGCTACAATCCGGCTGCGGTATACGGTGGTATTGAGTTGGCTCAGTGCAAGCTCTGCTAACTCTAGTGCCTTTTCAGGTTCATTGTTGTTGATCGCCACTTGTGCGCGCAGGGCGTTGTATTGACCCTGTTGTTGAGTATCCAATTCGATGTTTCGAGCTTGAAACTGCGTTTCGGCTTCTTCTAATAGCGTACCCACTTGATTATAGCGGTGCTGACTTTGTGCAAGCCATGCGCGTAGCATGGATAACTTTGGATCACTGTATAGTTGATCCGTTGTTAACTGTTTGATGGCCATTTCTAACGATGAAAGCTCGCCTTGGTTGAACATTTGCCACCCATGTTCACTCAGGATTTGAATAATCAATTGTGGGTCGTCAGCGCGCTGGGCGTGTCGCAGTGCTTGATGAGGCGTTTTTTGTTTAATCCATGCTTTCGCCGCACTTCGGTGCAATTCGGCTTCTTGTTGAGGAATTCGAGCCTGACGCTCGTGCGCTAAAAACTCGCCGAACAGATTATGGAAGCGGTACCAGTTTTTTTCGCCCTCTAGCGGGTAGATGAACAGACCGAAGCGATTGAGTGACTCGATCATTCCGAGCGCATCTTCACGCTGTGTCAGCGCACTGGCGAGTTCGTCATTGAAGTGGTCGAGCACAGAACATTGCATCAAGAACTGTCGTGTTTCAGAGTCTAAAAGGTCGAACACTTCTTCAACTAAATAATCCCAAAGGTGAGCATGGTTAAAAGTTGAGAACGACTCTGCTGATTGGGCAAGGGTGCGTTTTTGGTGTTGTGCTTGCAGCGCGATCAGTTGCATTGCAGAAGGCCACCCCTCCACATAAGTACAAATGCTATCCGCCGTGACGTCATCAATGCCATCGGTCACGCGTTGATTGAAAAAGCGCGTGGTCTCTTCGGTATCAAAAGCCAGTGAATCGTTACCTAACTCAATCATTAAGTCTCGAACTCGAAGGTTAGCGGTACCAAGCGGCGGCATACTGCGACTGGTGACGACGACGGTCAGGTTATCGGGCATATGCTTTAGGAAAAAGCGCATGGCTTCGTGAATATCGTCATTGTTCACTAAGTGATAGTCATCCAATACCAAGAAACATTCTTGGTGGAATTCAGACATTTCAGCAAACAGTTCACCAAGTAAAGAGTGCAGTGATGAAAACTGGCGATTCTCTGCTAATTTTTGGGTTTTGGGACAGGCGTGTTGAGTCGCTTTGTTCAGTGATTGCAGTAGGTAGTTGAGGAAACGGAATGCATCATTGTCACTTTCATCGATGCTGTACCAACCCACATTGGGTTTATCGATTAACCATTGGGCAGCCATGGTGGTTTTACCGTATCCCGCTGGAGAGCGAAACAACACGAGCTTATAACAAGCTGCACCTTGTAGGAGGTCAAGCACTCTTGGGCGCAGTATTGCATTATGTAAGCGGCCGGGACGAGTCAGTTTCGAAGGGATCCACATATCGAAGTCTTTCACCTATTCCATGGCTTATGTTCTGGATTATCCCAATTTATCGTTGAGTGCACTCCAATGACATTAGCCTAATTACTTAAGTCTGCACTCATAGTACGTGACGCAAAGCGATGCAGACTATGATCCTCCTCTGAAACCTTGCACTTCTGCATGTTTTTGGCCCTCTACGCCCTATATTTGTGATTTAAGTCACTTGTCGGGCGATTTTTACCTGTCTTTATCTCCTACTGTGTACGGATTGTTGTGCAAAAAATGAGACGCAGAAAATATTTTCGTGATCTGAATATCAGATTTGGCAATGAGGTTAAATGCGTTCAGTTGACGTCAGATTCAGCCAAGTGACGTTATCGAATGGGAGCTTGTGATCTTAGTCACTTCAAGTTTTTGTTCTCAGGCAGAACATGAGAGTCAGATCACTAACCCAATCGCGTTACGCCCCCTACGCCCTCCCATCTACTCCTAGTCAGTGGTGTTAGCAGGATGATGTTTAGTTTATGGTGACCGTGCACGATATGTCACAGATGAATTAGAACTATTAAAAGCGAGATTTCTGAAATGAAACCAACTCAGCAAAAAACTTTCGATAAAGTGTCATTCCAAGAGAGTGTTAAGAAACATTTATCTGCAACCTACGCCACAACTGTTGAAACAGCAGACAGTCGTTCATGGTATCTAGCAATGGGTCGTGCTCTTGCAGAGCTCACGACTTTTGACCTGCTAGAAACTGAAAATGATGAAAAAATTAAGAACGCGAAAAGCGTTAACTACCTATCTCTAGAGTTTTTGATTGGCCGTTTAACCGGTAACAATCTGATCAGCATGGGTCTGTACGAGCAAATCACTCACGCGATGGAAGAGCTAGGTCAAAACCTAACGGACCTTCTAGAAGAAGAGCGTGACCCATCACTCGGTAATGGTGGTCTTGGTCGTCTAGCGGCTTGTTTCATGGATTCTTGTGCCGCTCAAGAATACCCAACAGTCGGTTACGGTCTTCACTACGAATACGGTCTATTCAAACAATCTTTCCAAGACGGTCGTCAACAAGAAGCACCTGATGCATGGCGTGGTGTGGAAGGTTACCCATGGGAAGTCGCTCGCCCAGAACTCGCACAACACATTGGTTTTTACGGTCATGTAGAAGTTGAATACATCGACGGTAAAGAAGTTCGTATTTGGGTTCCAGGTATGGAAGTGAAAGCAATGCCTTGGGATCTCCCTATCGTAGGTTACGAGTCAAACACGGTTTACCCGCTGCGCCTTTGGGAATGTCAGGCCATCGCACCATTCTCACTTGCGAGCTTCAACAACGGTGATTACTTCGAAGCGCAACACTCGCTCATCGATGCAGGTAACATCACTAAGGTTCTGTACCCGAACGACAACCACGAGAAAGGTAAAACTCTGCGTCTAATGCAGCAGTACTTCCACTCAGCAGCGTCGGTTCGCGATATTTTACGTCGTCACGAAGCCGCAGGTTTCTCTCTAGAAGATCTGCCTAAGCAAGAAACGATTCAGCTTAACGATACGCACCCAACGATTGCGATTCCTGAGCTAATGCGCATCTTAATTGACGAGAAAGGTCTATCTTGGGATCAAGCATGGGAAATCAGTGCTCATACGTTCGCCTACACCAACCACACGCTGCTTCCAGAAGCACTAGAGACTTGGTCTGAATCTCTGATCAAGCGTCTTCTTCCACGTCACATGGAAATCATTTTTGAAATCAACCACCGCTTCATGCAAGAAGTTCGCAAGATGTGGCCGGGTGACGGTGAGAAGCAAGCGAAGCTTTCTATCATCCAAGAAGGTTTCCACCGTATGGTTCGCATGGCAAATCTCTGTGTGATTGGTTCTTACAAAGTAAACGGTGTCGCGGCGCTTCACTCACAACTGGTTAAGAAAGACTTGTTCCCTGAGTTCAACGAAATCTTCCCAGGCAAACTGACTAACGTAACAAACGGCATCACGCCGCGTCGTTGGTTGAAGTTCTGTAACCCAGGTCTATCTACACTAATCACTGGTAAGATCGGTAGTGAGTGGCCAGCAAAACTTGAGCAGCTAGAAGGCATCGCTCAGTTTGCAACGGACGCGAAATTCCAAAAAGAATTCATGGCGGTTAAGAAAGAAAACAAACAGCGCCTAGCTGATTGGGTTCAAGAGAACATGGGTATCGAGCTAGATACTAACGCTATCTTTGACGTTCAAATTAAACGTCTTCACGAATACAAGCGTCAGCATCTAGATTTGCTCCACATTCTCTCTCTGTACCACCGTATTCTTAACGAACCGGGTTTTGAGTGTGAGCCACGCGTATGTTTCTTCGCAGCGAAAGCCGCACCGGGTTACCACTTGGCGAAAGAGATCATCTTCGCGGTTAACAAGATTGCAGAGAAGATCAACAACGACCCTCGCATCGGCAACAAACTGAAAGTGGTCTTCATTCCTGACTACCGTGTCAGCATGGCTGAAATCATCATCCCTGCCGCAGACGTTTCTCAGCAAATCTCACTAGCGGGTAAAGAAGCATCAGGTACGGGCAACATGAAGATGGCGTTAAACGGCGCGCTGACTATCGGGACGATGGATGGTGCAAACGTTGAGATTCGTGAAGAAGTGGGTGATGAAAACATCTACATCTTTGGTCTAGATGTTGAGGGTGTTCAAGCACTGAAAGCTCAGGGCTACAACCCATACGACTACTACAATGCTGACCCACTATTGAAAGCGTCTCTGGATCTACTGATTGGCGATGAGTTCACTCCAGGTCAACCGGGTCTTCTGCGCGCGACGTTTGATAGCCTGCTTGATGGTGGTGACCCTTACCTATGCCTTGCTGATTTTGCCTCTTACGTGAAAGCGCATGAAGATATGAGCAAGCAATACAAAGACCAAGCAGGTTGGGCTAAGAAAGCGATTCTTAACACCGCGTTGGTCGGTAAATTCACCTCAGACCGTTCAATTCGAGATTACGTGAATAATATTTGGAAACTTGAAGCGGTTAACCGTTAATACTTCCAAAGTAGCCAAGGCAGTGTCTGTCTTGGCTCAATTAGCTTGGCGGCAAATGGATAGGTTGCCTATCACTGGCCACTTTCAAACTGATTGCCACAAGCTAATTGATGAGTAATAGACTAAATAACAACCCTACAAGATTGAAAGCGTCAGAGCGTTTTCGGAGAGAGCGATGAAAGAACAGACCGTATTAAAACAAGTCGCAGAAATGGCACATATTGCCGACAGTTACGTTAGTGCGTGGGGCGATGAAGCACAAGTATCAGACGAAACGATCACGTCGCTACTGGCTTCATTGGGATACGATACGAGCAGCGATGATGCTCTGCTAAAGTCAGCAGAAAGAAAACACAAAAAAGAGGTGCTGGATCCAGTTCTTGTCTTGCGTGATGGTGAGCCAGTAGAAGTGGCGCTAAATTTAGGTGTCAGCGCTCGTGAAAGTGAGTTTAGCTGGTGCTTAGAGACCGAGCAAGGAGAGGTACTTGAAGGCTATCTTCAATCTCAAGTCGTTCGTGACGAGCGTGCCGAGGGTGGCCCTTTAGTGTTTGCACTGCCAGGTGATTTGGCATGGGGTTACCACAAGTTGATAGTCAGCCGTAAACGCCGTAAGAAGCCTTATGAGATGACATTGATTATTACACCAAAGGCGTGTTTTAAGCAGTCACCAATTGAGCAAGGCAAAAAACTATGGGGGCCAAGTGTTCAGCTGTACACACTAAGAACTCAGCATAACTGGGGCGTAGGTGACTTTGGTGATCTAAAACAGCTGGTGGCTGATATCGCCTCTCGTGGTGGTGACTTTGTCGGGCTAAACCCAATTCACTCACTGTTTCCTGCCAATCCAGAAGGCGCGAGCCCATACAGCCCATCTTCACGTCGTTGGTTGAACATTTTATACATTGATGTGAGCTCTGTACCTGAATTTGCATTAAGTGCAGAAGCACAACAAATTGTAGGCAGCGCTGATTTTCAGCTTCGTTTACAAAAAGCTCGCGAAGCGCACTGGGTCAATTATACGGAAGTGTCTGAGCTTAAAATGAGCATCTTACCTTTGTTATTCGCAGAATTTAAGGTCCGCCACCTAAACAAAAATAGTGACCGTGCCCAAGCGTTCTTAGCGTTTGTGGAAGAGGGCGGCGACAGCTTGATGCATCAAGCGGCGTTCGATGCTTTGCATGGTGAATTACATGCTGAAGATTCAGGTATGTGGGGATGGCCGGTATTCCCTGAGAAATACCGTACATTCGATAGCACTGCGACACAGAAATACATTAAAGAGAACCTAGAACAAGTGCATCTCTACATGTATCTGCAATGGTTAGCCGATTGCCAGATCAACGATGCACAGTCTCTCGCTGAAGAAAAAGGTATGGCGGTTGGCCTTTACCGAGATCTTGCGGTAGGTGTTGCAGACTCAGGCAGTGAGTCATGGGCTGATGACGGAAACCTAGTGATGGATGCAAGCATTGGCGCTCCACCCGATATTCTTGGTCCTTTAGGACAAAACTGGGGTTTACCGCCACTGAACCCTCAAGTGCTGAAAAACACCAGTTACGACGCTTACATTAAGTTGCTTCGTGCAAACATGAAACATTGTGGTGCGCTGCGTATTGATCATGTTTTAGGTCTACTGAGGTTATGGTGGATTCCTAAAGGTGAAGACGCAACCAAAGGGGCGTACGTCTACTATCCCGTGCAGGATATGTTGTCGATTTTGGCGCTTGAATCTCACCGTTACCAATGTAGCGTTATCGGTGAAGACTTAGGTACTGTGCCGGACGAAATTGTCGATATCCTTGCTGATGCGGGTGTGCACTCTTACAAAGTGTTCTTCTTTGAAACATCAAAAGAAGACGGTGGCTTCATCTCACCTCAGCACTACGCATCACAATCAATGGCAGCATTATGTACTCACGACATGCCAACGCTTCGTGGCTTTTGGCATTGTGATGATTTGAAGATGGGTCAAGAGATTGGCTTATACCCAGATGCTGCACAACTAGACACTCTGTTCGATGATCGCCTTGAATGTAAGCAAGGTATCTTAGATTCAGTGGCATGGCATGGTTTCCTACCGGAAGGGGTTGGTCGTGATGCAAGTCAAGTACCGATGGACTCTTATCTTGCTGAGGCACTTCAACTGCATGTTGCGGCTGGTGGTTCAACTTTATTAAGTGTTCAATTAGAAGATTGGCTTGAGATGGATAAGCCAGTAAACATTCCTGGAACTGTCGATGAGTACCCTAACTGGCGTCGTAAGCTATCAATGAACTTGGATGAAATTTTTGCTCACGAAGGGGTAAACCGTATCGCTTCCAAGCTGACAGAGACTCGAGAAAAAGCCGGTAAATAGTGTCATTGAGTGACTGGAATATAGGTGGCTTTTTGCTTATGGCTTATGAAACTACAACCTCGGTCACTCAATAATGAATGCTCATCTGGTAGAATAAATTGTCATAATATTGCCCGCATCAAGAGCGGGCATTTTTGTATTATATTTTTTGAATGTTTGGTTAGGGAGAAAGGTTTTGGAACTAAGTTCGATTTCAAAGCAAAAACAAATATATACCCAACTATCACAGGCTTGCTTCACTGACCCATTTGCGTTTTTAGGTCCTTACTTACCTTCTGATCAAGGTGCATTAAGAGTATGGATTCCCGGGGCAAATAAAGTCGAGTTGATCATTGGAAAGGAACCACGTGTTGAGTTAGTGCGAGAGGGTGAAAGTGGTTTCATCCTTAAGCAAGAAAGAGACTTACGTTACACACATTACAAACTTGCGGTGGATTGGTCCGGTGTCGAACAGATCATCGATGATCCATACCAGTACCATGATCTGTATATGAGTTACGAAGATCTTCATACGCCTAAAGAGATGTATCATCACATGGGGGCTCAGTTTATTACGTTAGAGCGTGATGGTCAGGCAATTTCGGGGACTCGATTTTTAGTCTATGCTCCGCATGCTACCGCGGCAAGTTTGATCGGAAACTTTAACTCGTGGGATGGCCGCCGCCACCCAATGCAACGCTTAGATTATGGTCTGTGGGGGCTATTTATTCCTGATCTGGAAGAAGGCACTCAATATAAGTTTGAATTGAAAGGACCAAATGGCGAAGGCTTACCGCATAAATCCGACCCATGGGGTTTCTACTCAGAGCAGTACCCTTCATTTTCATCGGTGACTTACGATCATGCTCGCTACCAGTGGCAAGATGCACAGTGGCAAAATCGCCCAGTGACGCAAAAACGTAAAGAAGCACTTTCCTTCTATGAATTACATGCAGGTTCTTGGAAACGTAATGCTGAAGGTGAATTCTTAAATTACCGTGAGCTAGCCGCCGAGTTAATCCCATACTTGACGGATCTTGGCTACACACACGTCGAATTAATGCCGGTTTCAGAGCACCCATTCTATGGTTCTTGGGGCTATCAGCCAATTGGTCTTTTTGCGCCAACGAGTCGTTTCGGCTCTCCGGATGACTTCAAATACTTCGTTGACCAATGTCACCAAGCCGGTCTAGGTGTCGTTTTAGATTGGGTTCCTGCCCACTTCCCAAGTGACGATCACGGCTTAGCGAACTTCGATGGTACACCATTGTTTCATGATCCAGACCCTCGTCGTGGTTGGCACCAAGATTGGAACTCGTACATTTACGATTTAGGCAAAGAGCATGTTCGTCGTTTTTTGGTTTCTAATGCATTGTACTGGTTCGAGCAATTCCACATTGATGGCATTCGTGTTGATGCAGTCGCTTCGATGTTGTACCTCGATTACTCGCGTAGCCACGATCAATGGATTCCAAATGCAGACGGTGGCAACGAAAACTATGACGCTATCGCGACCCTGAAGTGGATGAACGAAGAAGTTTATAAACACTTCCCGAATGCAATGACGATTGCTGAAGAATCGACGGCTTTCCCTGGTGTTTCAGCCCCGACTTTTATGGGCGGTTTAGGCTTTGGTTTTAAGTGGAACATGGGCTGGATGCACGATAGCTTGTCTTACATTCAAGAAGACCCAATCAATCGAAAATATCACCACGATACGATTACTTTCCCGTTGGTTTATGCCCATAGTGAGAACTACGTATTGCCTCTGTCTCATGACGAGGTCGTGTACGGTAAGGGGGCAATCCATAATAAGATGCCTGGTGATGAATGGCAGCAAACGGCAAACCTACGTGCTTATATGGGTTATATGTATGCGCAGCCGGGTAAAAAGTTAAACTTCATGGGATCTGAATTTGGTCAGACGGCTGAATGGAACCATGATGATCAATTACAGTGGTTCTTACTCGACTTTGAGCGTCATCAAGGTGTACTGCGCTTAACTAAAGATTTGAATAATCTATACCGTTCTGAAGTCGCGATGCATGATCTTGATTTTGACCCGAACGGTTTTGAGTGGCGGCTACAAGATTCTGCACAAGCGAGCATTTTAGCTCATGAGCGTATCAGTGAATCTGGTGAACGTGTATTGGCTGTATCGAACTTTACGCCTGTGCCTCACGAGCACTTCCGTTTAGGCGTTCCTGCGCAAGGACAATATTCACTGCTGCTTAATACTGACTCGGTTGATTACGCCGGCAGTGGTTTTGAAGTGAAGCCGATTGCAGAGATCGAATCAGTAGAAAGCCAAGGCTTAGGTACTTCTATTGAGCTACGCCTACCACCGTTATCGACGGTTTTTTACAAATTGCACTCGTTTAAAAGCTAAATCAATTCAAAAATTTAATGAATTGAGACCATGAAAAAGGGAGCTTTCGAGCTCCCTTTTTGTATTGCTTGCAAATGTTTATGTCACTTAACCGCGTGGTTTTTGGCTCTCTTATGATGTGGTTATATTATTTTGCCAATCTAAAAAGGGTACCAAAACAGTTGTTCTTCAAGCATTCGTTTTGTGATTGCCAATAAAACGATCAGTGCGATAACCGCTAAACAAACAAAATCGACACGTTTTAAAGGGGCGTAACTGTACCAAGTACGGGCTTTGTGTCGGCCAAAACCACGTAGGGTCATCGCATTTGAGATCTCGTCTGCTCGGTCTAAACTTGAAAAAATCAATGGCCCTAGAATCTTTGCGACGTTTTTAATGCGCGTAATGAGTGGGGCTTTTTTGGACAACTCCACTCCGCGAGCCTGTTGAGCGTGCATGATATTAATGAAGTCTTTTTTTACTTCAGGTAAGTAACGTAGCGTTAAGCTGACCGCATAGGCGATCTTGTATGGGATGCCGATACGATTGAGGCTTGCGGCAAACTCTGTGGGATGTGTTGTGAAGACAAAGATCAACGCAATCGGGAACATACTCATATACTTAAGCGTGACGGTGACTAAGTAAAACAGGGTCTCTTGGCTCAACGAGTAGTTACCCGGTAATGTCAGCAATAAGGTTTCGCTGCCGATGAGCTCTGTCCCTTGCTGTGGAGCCAGCAGATACATGAACAAAGCATTGAGGCTTAATACACTCGCCGTACCTAATAATAAAGGCTTATACACGCGTACAGGCACATTGGTCAGCTTTAACAGATATAAACCAGCCACAATAAGTAGCGTAATCAATCTTAGGTCGAACGTCGTTAAGACCACCGTTACCCAAGCTAAGAAGAGGGCAAATTTGGTGATGCCATTGAGAGCGTGCAGCGGTGATTTTGTATCGATGTAATTGATGCCGAACTTTACTTTTGATGCATTCATAGCGAATTTTTCTCGTGGTCGATGAAGTACTGCATGAACGCATTGGTGTCGTCGATTTTCATCATAGTGGCAAGTTCATAAATGCTGGTTGTACAAAGGTTTGCACGCTCTAAAAGCGAGGGTTGGCTAAAGACTTCAGTCATGGCTGCATTGGCGATTAGTTTACTATCTGCGAGCACAATTGAACGTGTGGTGTACTCGAGAACCAGGTGCATGTCGTGTGAGATGATCACCACAGTAATACCCAAATCGCGGTTGAGTTTTTGGATAAACGCCAGCATCGAGGTGTAGTTACGGTAATCTTGACCTGCTGTCGGTTCATCCAAAATAAGAAGCTCAGGCTCCAGCACTAAGATAGACGCGATGGTGACACGTTTTTTCTGACCGTAGCTCAGTGCTTCGATCGGCCAGTGGCGGAACTTGCTCAGCCCACACAACGCCAGAATATGCTCTACTTTTTCTGTGATCAGTTCTTCTGCAATATTGCGGTTACGAAGACCAAAAGCAATCTCATCAAAAATCATATGATGGGAGATCATATGATTGGGGTTCTGCATTACGACACCGACTTTCTGGCTTCTTTCAAAGATAGAAAGTTCAGATAGGTCTTCACCATTTAGATAGGAAGAGCCAGAATCGGCATCGATCACCCCCATGATGAGTTTAGTGATGGTGGATTTACCCGAACCGTTTTTGCCCAGAATCGAAACAAACTCACCTTTGCCAATCTTGAAGCTCACATCTTCGAGTGCGTTCTTCTCGCCGTCGTAAGAATAAGTCAGGCCATGAACTTCGAGTAAAGGTGGATACTGTTTTTCTGCAACAGGGGCGGGGCGCTCAGCAAACCAAGCTTGAACCGCAGGACGGAATCTTTTGTAATCTAACGCCTTGAGGTTTGACAGCTTATCTTCGTTAGTTAGCGGAGCTTTCGCCGCCTTTAACGCCGACAAGTAAAGCGGCTCGCGAATACCGTGTGTGCCAAGTAATTCAGAAGCCAAGATTTCATCGGGTGTGGTGTCTGCTACGATTTCACCGCGTTCCATTAAGATCACGCGGTCAATATCGCGGTGTAGCACATCCTCGAGACGGTGTTCGATAATTACGATGGTCTTGTTGGTTTCTTTATGCAGTTGGTCGATGATCTCAATCGTTGCCTTACCTGTTTTAGGGTCAAGGCTGGCTAGAGGCTCATCAAACAGCAAGATATCAACGTCATCAACTAAGATGCCCGCTAACGATACTCGCTGTTTTTGACCACCGGAAAGGTCGTGAGGTGAACGCTCAAGCATGTCCGCTAGGTCGACCATTTTTGCCGTCGACTTTACTAACGGGTACATGTCAATGTTCGACATCAACTGATTTTCTAATGCGAAGGCGATGTCTTCACCGATACTCAACCCCACAAACTGGCTGTCAGTATCTTGCAATACCGTGCCCACTTGCTCGGTATAATCGTGCATCGAAAACTCAGAGGTATTCCTGCCGCAGATCTCTAAAGAGCCCGTTACCTCACCTTTGATTGCATGAGGTATCAACCCATTGAGACACTGACCAAGAGTCGATTTACCACTACCACTTGGTCCAATAATGACGATTTTCTCTCCTTTCTCTATCCTTAGATTGATATTTTTTAGCGTCGGTTTGTCCAGCGACTCATATCTAAAAGAGAAGTTAGAAAATGCTATAGTCATTATCGCTTATGCCTCGGTCAAGTTGCGGCTTTGTTTGTTGCGTTTAGCGACTGATTTGAGGATCAGGAAGCCAACAATCGCAATGAGGACGGTATTACCCGCAGCGATAATAAACAGTTGAGTGAATACTTTAGTGAACGGTTCGGCGTATAGGATGGTGTCGAGGAACGCCGAGCAGCCGTAGCCTACAACGTTACCCGCGAGGGCAAGCACGATAAATAATACAAAGTCTTTCATGGGTAGTTCGCCATGTTGAAGACGATTCTTCGTCATCATAGGGAATAAGCCGATAACCATGCCTACGATACCTGAGCCAAGAACCCAAGTTAACCACACGCCCCAACCTGCGAATAGATCCGTTACCCAGTGACCAATAAAGCCGACTAAGAAGCCAACAATTGGGCCGAACAAAACAGAAAACAGTGCTAGGACTGCCATTGCTGGTTTCAATGTCGTGTTTGCAAACACTGGGACACCAAACATTGGTAAGCCACCAATGCCGTACAGTGCCGCGCCAATGGCAATAACAACCACTGTTTTAGCTGAAAAGTTCATAGATAACCTCGAATACTAAAAGATAAAGCTTAATAAAGAACGAATATTCGCCATTACTACTATGCTTCTCAATGAGAACATTTTTTGGGCAAATATAAAAAATAAGGCGCGCATTATACAGTAGAACTCTTCTATAAGGGAAGATAAGTGTCTAGATGTCTAAAATTCCATCTGAACAGCTAAATATTGTGTGAAAAGCGCACTTTTGTGGTTAATCAAGCAACAAAAAAGCCAGAATGGATCTGGCTTTTCATTCGCTTTAATTACCTGTTAAGCAGGTTGTTGTATATCTACGAACGTTTAGTGGTCAAGGTATAGATAGTTTTGCCAACTCTTCATGCGAATAAGTACTTTACGCATAATCGACACATGAGTGAAACTGTCGGAATAAACAGCAACCTCGACCGCAGTCCCCATCGGTAAATGGTAGTCAGACAGATCATCCGTGATGCTCAGTTTAACAAACACCCGACCACTGGTACGTAATGCATCCGTACCGAGAAGGGCACCTCTAGCTTGGAATTGGCTCTCACCAATGGCTGGAATTACTTCATCGATACGCCCTTTAAATACCTTTCCTGGCAAGGCTCTAAATAGGAACTCAGCTTCGTAACCCGGTTGTAGACGTTGTAAGGAGTTTTGTCTGAACGCCGCGGTATAGAACTGCTCCTCTGTGTGAACAAACGTCATCACAGGGGCCAAAGGAAGTGGTACTGCCATGACACCTGGGCGTAAGGCTAGCTGCGTAACGTATCCGTCAGTGGGCGCTCGAACCACGGTTTGTTCTAAATCAAACTGAGCTTTACGCAACTCCGCCAATAAGCTCAAAACGGCGGTGTTCTCGCCTCCTATTTCAGACTCCAAGGCGATGTTTGCTTGTTCCAGATTCGCATCGGCAACTTTAACGGCGGCTTCTGATGCTTTGTAAGCTTGTCTGCGAGTGTCTAATTGTTGCTCGGTAAAGGCGCCGCTGTCATAACCGCGTTTGTAACGAGAGAATTCACGTTGGGCTTTATCTCTCTCTGCGATGGCTTTGATTCTTGCAGCCTCTGCTTCAGCCACTTCAGATTCCATACTCAACGCACCTTGGCTCGCTTCTTTTACCTTGGCTTCTAATCTTGCGACTTCCGCTTCGAATGGCACGGGGTCGATTTTGAAAAGAATGTCCCCTTGCTTAAGAGGCTTATTTGCCTCTACAGGCACTTCGATAACTTTACCTCTCACACCGGAAACGATCGGTGTTGTTGAATACACTTGGTTACCGAGTTGCGTGAAAGGGTGGTTATAGTTCATCAATAGAATTAAGGTACCAATCAGGACGACACCCCCAAGCACAGCGGTTGGGACTGTCCATTTGTTGAGCGGAATATTAAAGACTTTGAAGATGGTGATACAAAGTGCCGCATAGGTCATTATCAGCAGTAAATCCATTACTTAGCCTCCTGATCTTGAGCGTTGTTTGTTTTTTTCTCTGAGCCATTTTGTGTGGTATCGGTGTGTTTGAGCTGCGCGATTTCTTCCTGAAGGGTGCTTACTTGATCAATTAAAATATCGACGCGATGATGAATGTCGTGTTGCTCTTCTTCTAATTTGGCGAAGCCCCAACCGCGATCTTTACGCCATAGCGTTGCCCAGATCCAAAGGAATGGCCAGATAGTGTGTAAGGTGAATAGGCTAACCCAGCCTGACACATGAATCGCATCTTGATGAGGGTGATTGCGTTCTTTCGCAATTTCATAGGGGATATCGTGAATGACGATGATGCCGTAAAAGATGACTAATGCGACGAAAACCAGTAGACCGAGTGCAAAGTAGTCTAAAAACATAACAGGTCCTTGTAATGTTATATATTAGTTATAAATATACTACGCTATCATTCAAGTAATTGTTATAAAAATGATTTGTTGAGTTAAAATAATGTGTCATCGATTCTGGTGCCAATAAAATCCTTGGCGGACTTTATAAGATCTCATCGTGTTTTAAGATAGGACTTCGACTGATGGCTTGGTGGTAGAGTTACATATCGCTACTCTGTACACACTTGATTACGACCGTTAGCTTTCGCTCGATATAGCGCTTTATCGGCGCGGTAGAAGGTGCGTTGAGTGTTTTCCCCCTCGCGATGCAAAGTGATACCGATACTGACCGTTAATCCACGTTCACCCAGTATGTCATGCCAACCAAATTGAAATATACGCTCACGATAATTTTCAGCGTGCATTTCTGCCTGCGCAAGATCGGTGTTTTCTAGGATGACTAAGAACTCTTCGCCACCAAACCTAATACATGAAGCACCTTTGAATTTGAAGTGAGAGCGCAGTTCTTGAGACACATTAACTATCGCCTTATCACCCACTAAGTGGCTCAGTTCGTCATTGATGGATTTAAAGTGGTCAATATCGACAACCATCAATGTAAAAGGCGTTTCATTCAGCAGCATGTCTTTCAGTTTTACATCTAACCATCGACGGTTACGCAAACCTGTCAATGGATCGGTGAAAACATCTTGTTGTAATTGTGCCACCGCATTCTTGTGTTGTTCGGTTGTCTCTTTCAGCTCTCTGTTTTCTTGCTCTGAGAGGATGAGCTTGAGTTGTAGCTCAAAGCGAGAAAGGCGGCGCAGTTGACTCGCTCCCAGTTCGCTGATTGGAATCTGCTTCATCAGATCGGTTTCAATTCGGTAACCTTTTTTCTCATAACTCAGCGCTTCTTGAAAACGTCCTTGTTTTACACACACTTCGCTCAAGGAGTCATAGAAACGCTTTGCAAGGACAGGAGAGGCGTATTCACTCACGCGTTTATCGGTACTTGAAAGGATCATGCTAGCGTATTCTTGTTTGCCGATAGCACTCAGGCAATGTGCCATTTCCAAGCGAGTCATCATCGCCAGCCAATTTGCTCGGGTATTATTGACGGGATACTGAACCTTCGCTAAACAGTTCAATGCATCGTTATATTTTTTCTTGCTACGAAGTACTTTTGCTTGGTAAAGCAGTATCTGAGTGGTCAGTCGTTTGTTGCTGACGAGAATACTCAGTTCTTCACATTCGTTCAGTAAATCATTGGCTGCGGTGATGCGGTTAAGCATGAGCAGGTTCGCGACCATATGAAGTTTAAATTTGAGCCGAAGAGAGCGACTGCTTATTGCATGGTCAATGCTATTGATCTTTTGGTAATAACGAAGGGCTCGATTATGATCACCATAGGCATCACATAGGTTCCCCATACCTAAAATAGCCGCCACATATTTATCAATGTAGCCGTATTCAACCGCCATCGATGACGATGTTACGAATTCATTCAGAGCTGCGTTGTAATCCCCAATTTTAACTAAACGGTCACTTAAACTGGTTTTAACTGTAAGAATATCTTCTATATCAGAGGGTAAGTGGAGTAGATCTAATGCATGCCTTAACTCTTCGATACTGGCTTGGTTTTGTTGCAACTTAGCCCGGTATTCAGAGCTGATGATATAACAATGCGCTTGTTCGGTTTTGGTCGTCGAAATATGTTGTCGAATATGATTCCAGAAAATGATCGCTTCTTCACCTGATACCGATGAAGGGTCCAAGCCGGCATCCGTGATCTTGCACAATAAGGTTTCCATCAAGATTGTACCTCAGTATCGTCTTCTTCAAGTTGTTCAAGGGTGAACGGAAACGTCAGAATATCATTGAGGCTGATGATAGGTTGCGGGCCTTTTAACCCCTTTCTGTGCCAAGGATAGATTTCCAACATGGTACTGAGCGTTTGGAAGGTCTGTTCTGCGGCGTGTCCTTTTTCTGAAAGCATAAGAGCAACCCGCTCTGAACTTAGCTTCGAAATGAAGTCGTTTCGATTACATAAAGTATGGGCAATCTCAGTGCAGATATCTAAGTAATCGGTATCTGGATGCTGAAACATAATGATGCTGTGGTTTGAGCGTTTGAGTTCTGTTTTAAATAGCACCAGTTGTTCCCACCAAAAGGTTTCCGAAACAACATAAGAAAAGTGTTTCTCGGGATTGTATTCGTGCTGACCCCGAATACGGTTAATCAGTTTTCTTGCTCTTTGTTCAAGTTGGCGTTTTGAACTGCGCGCTTTATCTAAGCCGACGCGGTTGGTCTGCTCTCGAAGCATACCGATAGAATATTGACGATACTTTTTAAAGGCGACGAGAGCGCCTTTAAAATCCAGGTTCTCTTCTGCAACGAGTGATTGTTGATAACATATCTGACTGAGTAGTTCGCCATTATCAAATTCGTTGGCCGACAGTTCTGCGAGTTTAAGCAATTCTGTGGCTTGTTCTGGCCTTTTTCTAAGCAACTCTAGGCGAGCTCGACTGATGTAGGAGTGCGCCTTCATCCATACTAAGTTGTGTTTTATCGCCAAGTTATGAGCTTTGGCTGTTGCTTTTTCCGCGTCATCTAAACGTTCTAAGCCAAGGAGAGCAAGCCCCCTAAAATCCCATACTTCGGCATGCCAAGTATTATCTTTATGGTATTTCAAGGCATCTTCTGCACCGTCGAGCACAGATAACATTTGAACATAATTATTGAGCAGGTAGTAATCCCAAGCGAGCAGTATTCTTGCTTTACCTTCAAGCCAACCTATACGACTGATATTGGCTACTTTTACCGCGAGTTGGTGGGTAGAGCATGCGAGTTTATACTCGTGAGTGATTCGCCAAATGTTGCCTAGGCCAATCAGGCATTCAATTTGTATCTCGATATCATCAGTCAACGCAGATTGCTCTAACGCATTGATCCAGTACTGTTGTGCGGAGTAATATTTGGCTTGCCCCCAGAATTGGAGAGCATGTAAATGGAGAATTTCAGGAAGAAAAAGGTCGGTATCTAATTGGCTTTGTCGTTTGTGGGCTTCTTTGATGTATTTTAAACCTTTCTGGTAATCCATCAGGTTCCAGCAGCATCTGGCCATTAACATCAGTGACTGGATCGCGCCCTCTTCAAACAAAACTTGTTCTGACCTGAAGAGGCATTGCTGTGTGATCTCTAGGATCACTGAGGGCTCAGAGTCGATGCGAGTTTTGAGTTGTTCTAGTTCTGTTTCAAGAAGGTGCTGATTTTTATCCAAGGCTTAGATCCATAATTATCGAGCATATTGATAACACAATCATTATAAGAGTGTTATCAAGGATAAGCATCATTTATCTCTCTTAGAGCGTCAAAAAAACAACTATCTTTTAAAATTATAGGTGTGACCTCATGTTGTCACTTTAAATCAATGAGTTCCAGAAGAAATACTAACACGTTTAGCTGTTATGAGAGCAGTTGCTTTAGGGTTAGTGGCCGCTCTGTCACACCTAGGCGTTGCGCAGCGGTGAGCCCTTGCTTATCTTGGTAGCATAGATTGTGCCAAGCTCTAAATATGTCCAGCAATGGTAAGATGCCTCCTGGGCGAAGCTTCCGCCTAGGTTCATTGATAAAACTATCAAATAACATTTGGAAGCGCTGCTGATAGAATTTAGTTTGTTGGATAGAAGCGGTATTAAACCACGGCTTTTGTTTTGAATTATTACCGGTTAAGTAGCAGATGCCTTTCTGATTGTCGCCTTGATTTGCGATAGCCCAGCGATCGCGCCACCAGCTCATATGAACGATGTCGATCTTTTCAAAACGTTGGTCGTCTTGCCAGCCAGAATCTTCTTCTACGTACATTAAGTCAATATTTAGACTCTGAATGCGTGGTAAACAGACGCTTAGTGCGGCGGATCTTAACAAGGGTTCTTGTGGCATATAGATCGTGACGTGTTTGTTTTCTTTACACATATCAAGCACATGCAAGAAATGAGCATATGAGGTATAAGGTGGTCGAATGAGGGCACCTTTAGAAGGGTAACTGAATGCAGTGAGGTTACCCATTGGGTCTTCAACATTACCCCGAGCAAGAATCACTTGGTATTGCTGCTCAATGCGCTCTTTCAGTTTGTCGGATGGTGGAGGGAGATCGAAATTTGCCTCTGACGAATACGCTTTTGAGACAAAGCGTGCAACGTCATCGTAAGGATCATGGTCAACTTTCCCCGACGGTTCTTCATGCTGAGAATAGTTGACATGCTGACAGAGGATATAGCCAGAATGCGCTTCACCTGTGGCGATCCAAAGCACACCATTATTACTTTTTGGTTGTAAACGCTGATAATGCGAAGCAAATTGATACTCTTCAGCATGATTGACCCATCTTGCATCAATCATTGCTAATTTTCGACGACAGCGGCTTGCGATATGCTCAACATGGTCATAGAAAGTCTTGGGATTGATTGCTAATTTTCTGCAGATCTCACGGACAGAATAACTCATAAACAATAAGCCCATGAGGTTTTCTTGAAACTGGAGTTTTTTGTTGGACCCAGACCACTTGTCAACAAAAGTTGATTGGCAATCTTTGCATCGATAGCGTTGCCTGTCACCACTGTAACCAAAGGCGTGATAGAGATGTTTATGGGTATGAACCGATAGGCCGAAGTTATCGCAATCATCATTACGACAAGCAGGAAGGCCATCGCTGTGAAGTTGTCTTAAACGATGAAGTTCGTTTAACACTTCACGATTATTAAGTAAGGGGGGGAAAGATCCACACTCACGACAAACCATCGCTGGACGCTTAGGATTCGCATGTTGCAAAACATAGAGTTTTGCATCGCTCAAGCCAAAGTTGTCACACGCCAATGTTTTACAAAAGTTGAGTTGTAATCCATCCGCATCTTTTGGCAGCTTGTCGTTGGACACGATCGCCCCCTCGGGGTTATTTAGGCAACCAAGCGAGCTTGGTTGCGAGGTATTGCGTTTCAATCTATGTATCGTCAAAAAGGAGCTAGTGCAAGAAAGTTAGCTTGAGTCTAGCGATTAAATGTTGATTGCTGTTTCAAGCGCAACGGTCATCATATCATTGAATGACTTTTGACGATCTTCTGAACTCAGTTTCTCACCACGGATGATGTGATCAGATACGGTAAGGATAGTTAGTGCTTTCGCGCCTAGATCCGCAGCCACACCGTAGATACCAGCCGCTTCCATATCAACACCAAGGATACCTAATTTTTCCATTTTTTCGAAAAGGTCAGCTTCTGGTGTGTAGAAAAGGTCGGCAGAGAATACGTTACCAACTTTAACTGGAACTTCTTGTACACGAGCTTGTTTAACGGCTTCTTCTAGAAGACCGAAATCAGCGATAGCCGCAAAATCGTGGTTGTTGAAACGAATACG
Organism: Vibrio minamisatsumaniensis; assembly: GCF_050337445.1. Classification (NCBI taxonomy): domain Bacteria; kingdom Pseudomonadati; phylum Pseudomonadota; class Gammaproteobacteria; order Vibrionales; family Vibrionaceae; genus Vibrio; species Vibrio minamisatsumaniensis. The sequence goes on from NZ_JAKJSY010000040.1 coordinate 25,858, forward strand.
GTTTACTTTTGAGTCAGTTGATGCACCCATACCGATAACAACATCCATGAGTTTAACGTCGTCACGTACTGCGCCACAGCTACCTACACGGATCACATTTTTCACACCGAACTCTGCGATTAGCTCATGTACGTAGATGCAGCATGATGGGATACCCATACCGTGGCCCATAACGGATACTTTTTTACCTTTGTAAGTACCTGTGTAGCCAAACATGTTGCGAACGTCACAAACTTGCTTCACGTCATCAAGGAAGGTTTCTGCAATGTATTTTGCGCGAAGCGGGTCGCCCGGCATCAGTACTGTTTCTGCGAAATCACCAGCTTGAGCATTAATATGAGGTGTTGCCATGGTCGTTCTCCAAAGTTTAAACGGTAATTATAGGAACAGGATTAATCAATTACCGATTCTGTTGAATTGAATTCGTTTTGTTGAGGCAATATTAGCGAGTTAAAACGAGGTCCCATGAGATGTTTGTCACAAAATGGCCTCAGTTATACAGTTTTATTGATATAAATAACTAAATCTGTTGAAAGCGCAAAGGCAATCGATTTTGCGTGACCAAATCGATATGCAACAAGAGGGTAAATATGTCTGGTAACGTAAACCTATAGGTGTTTAGCGATAAGTAACCGTTGTAGAGATGTTAAATCAACGATAATCTAAACTTAGATAAAAGGTAATCCAAGGAAATGTATGTCTTACTGCGCTCACGCGACGTTTTTTCACTTTATGAGAACACAACTACGTAAGATAGCCCTGCTTGCGGTTAGAAGCTTTTTGATTATTGGAGTCGCTTCACCGTGGGTGTCTGCAGCAACATTTGAACTTCCTCCTGCAGAAAGTCGCATTGTAGGGCGCATACAACAACACGAAGTGGCTGCTGGCGAGACGTTGGCCAACATTGCAAAGCAATATGATATTGGCTTTCTCTCTTTAATGGCTGCAAATAAAGGGGTGGATCCTTTTCTGCCCGCAGAAGGTTATGTGTTAAGCATCCCTAGTCGTTTAATTTTGCCTGATACGCCAAGGAAAGGCATCGTCATCAATCTTGCAGAGCTAAGGCTGTATTACTTTGAGCCTGAAAAAAATCAGGTGCACGTGTTTCCTGTCGGCATCGGTCGAATCGGGCGTGATACTCCTGAGATGATCACTAAAATAAGCCAAAAAAGACCCAACCCAACTTGGACTCCACCGAATTCAATCCGTGAAGAGTACCGAGCAAAAGGCATTGAATTACCTCAAGTGGTGCCTGCAGGGCCGGAAAATCCGCTTGGTGATTATGCATTGCGACTTGCTTATGGTGCCGGTGACTATTTGATCCACGGCACCAACAAGGATTTCGGAATAGGTTTACGGGTCAGCTCTGGTTGCATTCGAATGGAACCCAAAGATATAGAGTGGCTTTTTGAGCAAGTGCAGCGTGGTGAACAAGTCACCATTATTAATGAACCGATCAAAGTGTCATTGGAACCGGATAGAAGTGTGTTTGTAGAAGCACATGAACCATTGACGCGAAGTGATGGATCTAAGAAATTGCTGCAAATTCCGGTTGAATTAAAATGGTGGCTTCAAGATGCCGATATTCCTAGCGCAAAGGCGAAAGCGGTTATCTTTGCCCAAAACGGCGTCCCTGTTGAAATCACACCCCCTATGATTGAGTTTTAGTTCGATAGGTTCCTTGAAACGGATTTCTGCTTGCTCTCTCCCTTAAATAAAAAACACCACCTCTATTTGGAGGTGGTGATATCAATTTACTGCATTTTGCGACTGATTTAATCTACAGCTTCATTGCGTATGTCTGACTACTTCGTGTAAGACTGTGCAATGTTGTCGATACGTTCGTTCGCACGATCCGCTTCTTCTTTTGCTGCCATTGCGGCTTCAGATGCTTCTTGAGCCTTCATCTCAGCTGCCGCTTTGTCACTCTTAAGCGCTTCAACTTCGTTGCTTAGTTCAGCAACTTGGTTCGTCAATTGGTCCATCTCTGACATTGCAGCTTCTTCTGGCTCAGAAGAACAACCAGCTAAAATGAAAACTGAGGCTGCAGCTGCGATTAACGTCTTATTCATAAGAACTCCTTGCTTATTTATCATCAAAAGATGCGCTATACATTCTTTATCATATAGTCGCTTCATTAATGATTGTAGCGACTAATTTTTTAAGCGCAAAATCAATAACTAAAGAAATCGTTAAATTATTGAAGGTAACTAGCTAAGCATCACAATGTGTCTCATTTTTGAGATGCGACATATTTGAAGTCGGCTTTGACGATGTATCGTGACGCTATCCCTTTGCTAGCAATAGATACAATGTTCTAGCTAACGATAGATTCAAGGATAAATTTACGGTGATCTCTATCCTTATAAAGCACTTTCGCGGTATCATGTTACGTTAAATTAATTTTATTCAATACCATCATGACTGGAGAGTCCTTTGCACTTTAAAGATTTAGGCTTAGATAACCGCTTACTGAAGAACTTAAAACATTACGACTTCAAGAAAGCGACAGAGATCCAAACAAAAGCGATCCCTGTTGCTATTGCTGGTAAGGATCTATTGGCTTCATCAAAAACGGGATCAGGCAAAACATTGGCGTTTGTGTTACCAATGATTCACAAAGCATTAAAAACAAAAGCGTTTTCTGCTAAAGATCCTCGTGGTGTAATTTTGGCTCCTACTCGTGAGTTAGCGAAACAAGTTTACGGCGAACTACGTAGTATGCTTGGTGGCTTATCTTACGAAGCGGCGCTTATTTTGGGTGGGGAGAACTTTAACGATCAAGTTAAAGCGCTGCGTAAGTACCCGCGTTTTATCGTCGCGACTCCAGGCCGCCTTGCCGACCATCTAGAGCATCGTTCATTGTTCTTAGATGGTGTTGAAACGTTGATCCTTGATGAAGCTGACCGTATGTTGGATTTAGGTTTTGCTCCTGAATTACGTCGTATTGCGAATGCCGCTAAACACCGTCGTCGTCAAACGTTGATGTTTTCTGCGACGCTTGATCATGCGGAAGTCAATGGCATTGCTAATGAAATGCTAGACGCACCGAAGCGTATCTCTGTAGGCGTGTCTAACGAACAGCACCTTGATATTACTCAGAAGTTTTACCTGTGTGACCACTTAGATCACAAAGAAGCGATTTTAGACCGAGTTCTGGAAGAGGCGGAATACCGCCAGGTGATGATCTTCACTGCAACGCGCGCTGATACGGATCGCCTAACGGATAAGCTAAACGAGAAGAAGCTGAAAGCAGTGGCATTGAGCGGCAACCTCAACCAAACACAACGTAATGCCATCATGAGTCAGTTTGAGCGTGCGGTTTACAAGATCTTAGTAACAACCGATGTTGCTTCACGTGGTATTGATATTCCAAACGTAAGCCACGTTATTAATTTTGATATGCCAAAGCACACCGAAGAGTACGTACACCGTGTGGGTCGTACGGGTCGTGCTGGCAACAAAGGTGATGCAATCTCTTTGGTTGGCCCAAAAGACTGGGATAGCTTTAAGCGTGTTGAGCTTTACCTCCAACAAGATCTTACTTTCTCAGTGCTTGAAGGCTTAAAAGGTAAGTTTAAAGGCATCAAGCCACGTAAACCGACTTTTGTGAAAGGTGGCCCGGCTAAGAAGAAGACAGCGACTCAAGCTAAGAAAACGCCGAAGAAACCGGTTAAGCGCGATAAGAGCTTCCACCAGAATGTGGCCGTGGGTGATAGCGTATTTATCCCTAAGAAGAAAGTGGCTCCAAAAGTGGACGACGAGTAATCAACTCACCACAGTGATAATCGAAGGTTGATAAAAACCGATCTTTATAAAAGCTAATGCAAATAAAAACCGCCGACGATGGCGGTTTTTTTGTCTTTGCTCTTCGAACTACGGTAGGTGGAATGGGGAACGGTTCTACTTAAAAAGAGAAAATAGGCTGAAGGATATTGACCAGTAAGGCTTTGCTCAAAAGTGTATCGTTGAAAAAAAAACAGTCATATGTGACTGGTTTTTGGCGTGATTAATATTATCTTTGGTGCGAAATGCAATGAGATAATTAAATTAAACCTTGAAGAAATCCAACTGCTGTTTTTGTTGTTCAGCGAGTTGCGATAATTCATGACTTGCAGTTGTCGCTTGGGTGATACCGGTTACGTTTTGGGTCACCAAATTGTAGATATTGGTAATATTACGATTGATATCAGCGGTTACTTGGCTTTGCTCTTCTGCGGCAGAGGCAACTTGCGTATTCATATCGGTCATGTCGGTGATTGAATTCGCGATATTTGATAATGCTGAGCTCACTTCACCCGTCAGGTGTTGGTTGCGTTCCAGCATTGACAATGAACGGTCCATGCTCTCATTTGCGTTACCTGACTCAACTTGTAAGCCTTCGATAATCGCTTGAATCTCTTTGGTAGAGTCTTGTGTACGTGCTGCTAACATGCGGACTTCATCGGCTACGACGGCGAAACCACGACCAGTTTCACCAGCACGAGCGGCTTCGATTGCAGCATTGAGTGCAAGAAGATTGGTTTGCTCAGAGATACTCTGAATTACCTCAATCACTTTACCAATTTGTTCAGATTGTTCTTTCAATGTGCCCACAACATTTGCGGCTTCGCTAAGCTGAATTGCCATTTGTTCGTTCGCTTGGTTGCTCTCATTAAACAAACTCATGCTGTGCGTTGCCATTTCATCGGCTTGCTTTGACGCGACATCGGCTTGCACTGCATTCTCGTTAACGTGTGATGCCGTGCTTTCAAGTTGATTGACAGCAGAAGCAACTTGTTCAACTTCTTGTCTTTCTTGGTCTGAGTTCGCACTTGATTGTGTCATGACAGCAGCAAGCTATGTTGAAGCTGAAGCGACTTCCATACTAATTCGAGAGAGTGAGCTGACGGTGTTTCGTAATTGTACGATGGATTTATTGACATCTTGCGCTAGGCGTGAGATTTCATTGTTACCATGCTCTTCAGCTTTAACCAATAAGTTACCCGTAGCGACTTCACGCATCGTTTCCTGAATATTACTGATGGGCTTAACAATCACACCAGCGAGTATCCAACTGATAATTAATGAAGCGGAAAGAATGATTATCAGAACAATGGTGGCGATATCGAGTGTACTCTTATGGTGTGCGCCATTTCTATCGACTTCTTGGGTGGCAATACGATTCAACTGTTTAGACAGAATATCGATAGCTTTTACCATCTCATTACCAGCGTTACGGAATTGATCGATCGCTATTTTGTAACGGTTATCAAAGTCAGAGGTGAGAGTGGTATTACCGTGTTTCACTTTTAATAGCGGCAGTATGGCTGTTTGAGATAATTCGACGTAATGATTCATTGCCTTACGCATCTCATTTACTTCGTTTTGCATCCCTTCTACGGAATCTAATGAATCTAATAGGCGAGCATTTTGCGCACGCTTTTGATTCAGTTGTTCAACTAACGTTTTCATATCATCGGCGTTGAACAAACTGTAAATAGACTTAATACGCATATCGTAGCTGTTGTCGACGATCTCGCTGAGTTCTTCTTTATGTATGATCAACTGATCGGTTGCGACTGACACATCACTAAATGCATTTTCAAGCTCTTCACCACCGACAATGATACCCGCCAAAAGTAATACGACGGAAAAAAGAACAGGAATTAAAATCTGTATTTTTATAGATAAGCCACTGAGAAGATTTCGCATGTTGTGTATAACCTTGAATAAATYTATAAGAAGAGAGCCGTTATTATCAGAATTATAGGTTGATTCTAATGAATGGGACTAACAATTCAATCTGTAATGGTATTGATTTTATCATACGATAGTAGGAATTTAAAAACATGTTTATTTATTATTTAGATAAGCAAGGTTGTTACATATATTTTTTATTTCTTTTACATTTTTCAGGTTTTTAATCTAGAAATATATTGATAGGTGTCCATATAAATAGAAGAGRTAGTTTGATATTTTTAAATATATGTCGATAAAGCAGAGCAATCATTAAGTTTGATTAATATGTGATGAGCCATTGTTCGAATAAGAGCGAAATTTATTATAAATCTGTCGTTGTCACACAGGCTTCAATTAAGTGAAACACAACTGTCACATTTGGATTTTAAAGTAGGCACCGTTCGAGTAAAACACAACGGCAATAACGCCACTTAAGGAAATTTGTGATGAAAAAGACAGTTATCGGTGCAATCGCTCTTCTAGGTGCACTCATAGTGACTCCGGCTTCAGCTAAAGAAACTATTTCAGCAGTTGGTTCAAGCAGCGTGACTCCACTGATGGAAGTTTTCTCTGAAACATACATGAAAACGCACTCAAACGTATTTATTGAAGTACAAGGCCCAGGCTCTTCGGCTGGCGTTAAAGCTGCGAAGAACGGCAGTGCTGATTTAGGTATGTCTTCTCGTAATCTTAAAGATGATGAGAAAGAAGCGACATTAATTGAAGAAGTCATTGCTCGTGACGGCATTGCCGTCGTGGTTAACCCTAAAAACGGTCTTAAAGGTCTGACGGCTGAGCAAGTGACCGCTATTTACAAAGGCAAAGTAACGAACTGGAAAGACGTTGGTGGTGCAGACAAGCCCATCGTAGCAATCACTCGTGACACTGCATCCGGTACTCGTGGTGCATTCGAAGATATCATGTCTCTTAAAATGAAAGTGTCTGGCATGAAAGTATCAGCAATCTCTCAACGTGCTCAAGTTGCGAACGGAAACGGTGCACTAAAAACAATGGTGGCATCTAATCCTTACGCAATCGGCTATATCTCTTTAGGGACTGTCGATAGCTCAGTACATGCTCTTGCCATTGATGGTACTGAAGCATCTGTCGACAACGTGAAGAACGGTTCTTACAAAGTGGCTCGTCCTTTCCTTGTCCTTTACAAAAAAGGTAAGCCTTCTTCTGAAACTCAAAAGTTCCTGGATTGGATGTTAACGCCGGAAGCGCAGACGCTTGTTGAGAACAAAGGTTACATCTCAATTCACTAATCTCAAATTACTTAATATTGCTCAGCCGACCTTTTCTGGCTGAGCCTTTTTTATCCCACTTCGAGTGACTTCGTGCGCTGACAAAGCGTGTTAAGGATCATCGATATGTGAGACTTGTTATGACCATCGCAACGAATAGTGAACAGCTTATGAATAGCGAAGCGACTCAACTCAAACCCAGTCTACGTCAAAAGAAACGTATCGATTGGAGAGAACACATCTTCCACGGCTTATTTCTTACCAGTGCCATCATCGGCATCGTATCTCTTGCTGTTATTGCTTACTTCATCGTTAAAGAAAGTATCCCAGCATTCCAACAAGCGGGCCTTGCGGGCATCGTTTTAGGGCAAAACTGGCTACCACCGGCACTTTATGGTGTCGCGACTATGATTGTTGCTTCTGTTGTATCGACATTAGGTGCGGTCGTGGTTGGCGTGCCTATTGGTGTATTGACGGCAATCTTCATTGCTGAAATCGCTCCCAAGCGTCTAGCGGACATCATTCGCCCTGCTGTGGAGTTGTTAGCGGGTATCCCATCGGTAGTTTATGGTTTCTTTGGCCTAGTGATTATCGTCCCCCTGATTCAAAACGTGTTTCAAGTGCCCGCGGGTAATACCATTTTGGCCGGTATTATTGTACTGGGGGTGATGATTCTTCCAACGGTAATCACGGTTTCGGAAACCTCCATTCGAGCAGTACCAAGAACATACAAAGAAGGGTCTTTAGCGTTAGGTGCATCAAAGATCTTCACCATCTTCAAGCTTCTCGTTCCTGCTGCTCGTTCAGGCATCATGACAGGGGTGATCTTGGGAATTGGTCGGGCGTTAGGTGAAACGATGGCAATCATTATGGTGATGGGTAATGCGCCAGCAATGCCTGAAGGTATTTTAGATTCAGCTCGTACACTCACCGCGAACATTGCGATTGAAATGTCTTACGCGAGTGGTATTCACGCAAGTGCGCTATACGCGACGGGCGTTGTTCTCCTTATTTTCATCATGTCTCTGAATGCAATTCTACTTTATTTGAACCGTGAGAAGGCGAGGTAAATATTATGTCTTTGGAAAATAATGTCACACCTCAAGCTAACCCAACGAATTTGCGAGGCAAGACGATGAATGAAGTCGCGTTAAAGAAAGCTCGCGCACGCAAAGACGCGGTATTAAGTGGTTTCATCTGGACTGCGGCAGCGCTAACGGTGGGTTTCTTATTCTGGATTATGTGGTACATCCTTTCTAACGGCTTACAGCACGTTGATTGGAAGTTCATTACGGATGATTACACACGTACCGGTGATGAGCATGGTATCTTTCCGATGATCATCTCCACGATATACATGGTTATTGCGTCAATAGCGGTAGCGGCACCACTTGGCATCATGACGGCAATTTATCTGACTGAATACGCAAAAGTGGGCAGTCGTTTAGTTAAGGTTATTCGTTTTTGTACCGAGTCATTGGCTGGTATCCCATCCATTATTTTCGGTTTGTTTGGTATGACATTCTTCGTTGCGATTTTAGGTTTAGGTTTCTCTATCCTATCTGGTGCGTTGACATTGAGTATCTTGATCCTTCCAGTGATTATTCGTACCACTGAAGAAGCGTTGATGGCTGTTTCTCAAACTTACCGCGAAGGTTCTTACGGTTTGGGGGCTTCAAAAATATACACCATTTGGCGTCTGATTCTTCCTAGTGCGATGCCGGGTATCCTCACTTCCGTTATTCTGAGTATCGGTCGTGTGATTGGTGAATCCGCCCCTGTGTTCTTGACCGCAGGTATGGTGGCTCGTATCCCAGACTCATTGATGGATTCTGGACGAACACTCACCGTTCACTTATATAAATTGACGACAGAGCTGTTTACCATTGAAGAATGGAATCAAGCTTACGGTACAGCAACAGTACTGATTGTTCTTGTACTACTGATCAACACGCTGACTAAGTTGATCGCCAGACGTTTTAATACAGCCACTTACTAAGCAGAGGCTTCTTGAGCCAAATAAGCTGATAAAACGAATACAGTACAGATTTTGATGAATTACGAGATGATGAACATGAACAAATTTAATATTAAAGATTTAGACCTTTTTTATGGCGATAACCAAGCACTTAAATCGATTAACTTACCTGTACCTGAGCGTCAAGTTACCGCTTTGATCGGCCCATCGGGTTGCGGTAAGTCAACGTTATTGCGCTGTCTGAACCGCATGAATGATCTGATTGAAGGTGTCAAAATTACTGGTTTACTTGAGATGGACGGTATTAACATTTACGGTAATATTGATGTCGCTGACCTGCGTATCCGCGTTGGTATGGTCTTCCAAAAACCGAACCCATTTCCTATGAGTATTTATGAAAATGTGGCTTATGGTCTGCGTGCACAAGGCATTAAAGATAAAAAGCATATTGATGAAGTGGTTGAAAGTTCGCTTCGCGGAGCCGCATTGTGGGATGAGGTAAAAGATCGCCTTAAAGCGCACGCATTTGGTCTATCTGGTGGTCAACAACAACGTCTGTGTATTGCTCGCACGATTGCGATGCAACCTGACGTGATTTTGATGGATGAACCCACTTCAGCGCTAGACCCAATTGCGACACACAAGATTGAAGAATTGATGGAAGATCTGAAGAAAAACTTCACTATCGTGATTGTCACGCACTCAATGCAGCAAGCGCGTCGTATCTCAGATCGTACAGCTTTCTTCTTAATGGGCGAGTTGGTTGAGCATAACGAAACGAGTGTTATCTTCAGCGAACCAAAAGATGATCGTACCAAAGGCTATGTAAACGGTGATTTTGGTTAATTGATGATTTAACGCTTCTCATTGATACGCAAGTTAGATAATCGAACCGCTCGATAAAATTATCACTATAACTATAAGCGATGGATGTTTTGCCCTACTTTAGGTGGGGCTTTTTTAGTGTTTCAACAAAAATCTCAAGGTCGATAAAATTTTGGGCAGAAAATCCCATTTTTGTCGTCCTTCTCATGCTTGTGACAATGTAAAAATAGAAATTGCGATCCGCTTAACATCTCATTTTTAGTTATATTGATTGCATATCAAGGCTTCGGTATTTTTCGCTTAACCATCAACCATCAACCATCAACCATCAACCATCAACCGCCAATGGATGAAAGCGTGTCGACTCAAGTCTTTGCAAAACAAATTTCTGCTGCGCGTAACCACCGTTTATTGGCAGAACCTCTTTTTGACTACCTTATTAAACGGCTCTCGCCCCAGGGGATCGGTATCTTTGTTGAGCCGACACCTGAAAGTGATGTGTTACCACTATTTGCTTACGGTGATTTAACGTCACTCGCACAATACCCTGCGACATTCTGGCCTTGGGTTTCCCAGTTCGATATCACGGACGGCATGCTTGCTATGGCAACCAATACGTGTCAGTGGCAGCACGAGGGAGTGTTGGGTGGTGAGTCATTTATCATGATGCTCGATAACAGGGCTGCCTATAGAACTTTTTTAATCGTTCAAAATTGCAATCAAGAAAAGGCCCAAAAAACGTTTGATCAAGCGTTTGATTTTTTTCAATTAGTTGCAGCTCGTTGGCAGTATATACGCGCAGAGAAGAATGCCGAGTGTGAGAGCAAATATAAAGATGCCCGTGAAGCACAATATCTCGACGAAATTAAGCTTCGTGAATTGTTTGTTGAAAATATTAAACTGGTTCATGAGGTGGCGTTAGAGCTTTCTAACCCAGAATCGTTAGATGCCTTGTATAAAGCTTCAGTAGAAGCGGTTCGAGACAGGTTAGGTTTTGACCGTGCCATCTTTATGCTGCTTGATATGAAAAAGTGCAGTTTTAGTGGAACTTACGGAACAGATGAAGCGGGGAAAACCAACAGCGAGTACCACACTCAATACGACCTACATCAACTCGAAGTCGAATATATAGAAGCTCTGTCTGACAACCACACTAACTTAGTTATTATCGAACATGCACCACTCTATACTGAGGGAAAAGTCGTCGGTCAAGGGTGGAATGGTATGTTGATCTTACGTGAAGGGGACAAACCGGTCGGCTGGATTGCCATAGACAACTATATTAAACGCTCGCCAATAACTCATTACCAAAAACAGATGCTTGAATCTTTTGGTTCTCTGCTCTCTCAAATATACATCCGTAAACGTCAAGAACAAAATATACGCATGCTGCATTCGAGCATGGTTGAACTGTCTCGTTGCGATAGTGTCAGTGGAGTGTGTAAGTCGGCAGTCAGCTTCGCGATACAGCACTTAGGCATAGATCGATTAGCGGTTTTTCTTACCGATAAGAATTGCAGTTATATGCAAGGTACTTGGGGGACAGACGTTAAAGGTAACATTGTCGATGAATCTTATTACTTATCGGAGCTGGTGGAACGTAACATTGTGTCGGCAGCTCGCGCTTGTCCTAATCAAGTAGCCTTTGAAGAGTCAGTACCCATCTATCACGACTTTAATATTGTGGGAGTCGGTTGGACGGCAATGACCATGCTTACCACGAATACGGGGCAGCCTATTGCATTTATAGCGGCGGATAATTTGTTGACTCGCAGCCCCCTAACGTCGCAGTTGCGCGAAGTGATTCGTATCTTTGCTTCTAGCCTTGCTGAAGTCCTTCAAAGAACCATGGCACAAGAGGAACTTAAAAAGCTGAATGAAACGTTAGAGCAAGAGGTCAGTAAGCGCACTCAAGAGCTTAAACGAGCAAATGAGCAATTGGATATCATCTCTAAACTCGATCCTCTGACACGTCTTGGAAATCGTCGTAAATTGGCACAGGTTTTAGATAATTTGAATTGTGATGACCAAGGTTTGATGGCCGTGCAAGAGGAGGTCACATTTGGATTGATCCTGGTCGACCTCGATCATTTTGGTCTGTACAACAGCGTTTATGGCCACGCGGAAGGTGACGCTGCTTTGCGTATGGTCGGTCAGATATTAAACAACCATGTTTATAGTGATAAAGAGACGTTTTGTCGTATTGGTGGTGAAGAGTTTATGCTGTTGATGATCGGCACAAACTACTCTGAAACGAAACAGCGTGCAGAGTTGATCAGAAAGCGTATCGAAGAGGAGAAGATTCTGCATTGTGAAAGCTGCACCAGTCGATATTTAACGGCATCCGTCGGTTACGCTTCGATAACTTCTGATCAACAACAATTCGATTTCGACCTGCTGTATGAGATGGCAGACAAAGCGTTATATCAAGCCAAAGATTCGGGACGCAATCGGGTTGTCTCTGCGTTAAAAAAACAAAAGGTGGCTGCGACACTTTCTTAAAACATGACCTGATTTCGCTGATTAATTCTCTCTTCTTATTCTAAAAATAAAGGCCGTTGATTTTAAAGTGATCAACGGCCTTTATGCGTAACTATTTTAGAGGAAAACCTTTAACTAAAGCGCTTCTAGTGAGCTATTACGTCCTTTAGTGGCGACTCGTTTGGGCTTTTTTACGGTCTTAATTGCCAATTTAGGGTTCCATGGTTGAGTGGATGAACTTGCCTCTCCGTAGAGGTTCTGGGTTAGCTTCACGAGTTCAGTTTCGATAGTTGCTATCGACTCATCGCTTAGATCTGGATTTTCAGATTTCCACTGTTCAAACAAGGTGCGTGTCATTACTCCATCGTGTGCCTTAAGAGCGGCGGTCAGCGCTTCTTCAGTGTTGGAAGGGCGTTGAACTGGCTGAGTTGATTCCGTGAGTGCGCCACGGCGTGACCAGAAGTAGAAAGCCATTACTGCGCTGATTACCCACAAGACAGCAAACAGGGCGGTGAGATAAGGCCAAACGCCTGGATTATCTACCTTAATCACTCTTGGTGTGGCTTGTTGGGCTGGGGGCGGAGCGACAGGTGGTATACTTGCTGCCACACGATCGCTAGCCTTTACGGTTAACTCTAGCCCCGGTGCTTTACTGGTTTGCTGTGATTGTGAATCGGTATTGAACCAAGCTTGAGAGACATCCGGAAGTGAGATATTTCCTGCTTCTTTCGGGATCAATACCTGCTTGTAAACCACCACCGCATCGCCAGATTGTGTTGTACCAAATTGTGGTTTCTCTTCGTACACACGTACCGAGCTGGGGTAGGTGATGTTCAGTTTTGGTAATTGATGTTGGGCCAAGTTGCTGGCAGTCATGGTAATGGTTCGAGTTAGAGAATCACCCGCTTCCATTTCAATCTTGTGCTTGTTACCGCCTAACGTCTTGTTATCTGTCAGCTCGTTGCCTTGGCTATCTGACCACTTCTGAATCAGCTTGAAGTGAGCGGTGGGTAACCACTCACCTTGGTAGCCCTTTGGTACCGGCTTGACTGTTACGTTTAAGGTCTCTACCGGAGTGTCGAGTTGGAAAAGGCGCGTTGCGCTCGAGTTGTTGGTTGAGTAAACCACCGCCCCGGTTAACTTCGGACCCTGAAGTTTAAATTGCCCTGCGTGTTGTGACGAGATATGAAAAGACTGTTGAACAACCGTGACTTCTTGTCCATTGATCACATCTTGAAATTGCTTCGATTCGCCAATTGGCTCTATGTTCAATTCTGTAGAGCTTGGTGGTGCGATTTGAGGGTCTTGCAGCCTTCTTGGATCCGCTTTAATGATGAGCTTTACATCAAGCTCGGCGACTTCTTGAGGGTACAGGGAGTCTTGACTCAGATTGAGCTGGAACTCTGCCATATCACTCTGCGTTGGAGCGGCTTTATTTACCGAAACGTTAATGGTGATAGGTTGGGTTTTGGCGCCGTTAATATCTAGGCTAGGGATCGTCAATTGGCCCAATCGAAGGGGGGCAAGGGTAATGTTCCATTCGCTAGACACTGTGCGACTGCCGTTCACAATTCGTACCGAAGAACCAAAGTTTGGTCTGGCGACATAAAAATCCTTTTGCAGTGCTTTTAGGTCTAAAGCGTCAGATGAGACTTTTTCGTCGGTTGCGACTCTGAGTTGAAAGACTTCATCTTGGGTAACACGGTTTTGGGAAACACTCGCAAAAGCGTTCGCGGCTAATGCCGAGTGTGATGAGAAAACACTGATCACCAGTGTCAGTAGCATCGATAAAAATGGCTTAGTTAAAAATCGCATGGTTACCACTTTTTGTTTTGGTTGTTAGGGGCACTTTTTTGACGTGCTTGTAAAAACATTTGTGCTTTCAGCAGCTGGCTCGGATCACGGACACTTTCTACTTGTTCAAGTTTTCGCATATCAGGATCACTCGACATAGGCTGATCGGATGCCTGTGTTACAGCTTGCTGATCTTTCTTATGACTCTCTTCTTTAGTCGCCCGTTGTGCGTGAGCACTCTGAGGTTTTGAGTCATCTTTGTCATGTGATGGTCGACCGGCTTGGCTCGCTTTATTTTGCTGCGCAGTTTGCTTGGTGTTGTCTTCATTCGTCTTGGAGTCCGAGTGATATTTAGACTGGCCTTGATCTGCGTTTTGCTCTTGGTTGCCGCTTGGGTTGTGTGACTTTCCGTTGTCGGCTGAATGTTGCTGTTGATCCTGCGAGTTCTGTGAAGAATCATCTTGCTGACCTTGCTGACCTTGCTGACCTTGCTGACCTTGCTGACCTTGCTGACCTTGCTGACCTTGCTGACCTTGCTGACCTTGCTGACCTTG